>RKSL01000106.1 GCA_008633435.1 Candidatus Desulfobulbus rimicarensis
GGAAAAAGCAACTGCAGATGAATGCTGCTGAACTTTTTTCCCGTGGAAAAAAAAGCAAGGCCAAGACAGAAGAGGAGCTCACCGCTCCACTTTATGAAGAAATTGGCCGGCTGAAGATGGATGTTAAATGGCTTGAAAAAAAGCTATGAGCCTGCCGCTATCAACCCGGAGGAATTGGGTGGAGCCGAGTGCTGATTATTCGATCAGGCGGCAATGTAGACTGGCAGGCGTATCAAGATCTTGTGTATATTATCAGCCTGCGGTTGAGACAGAGAACAATCTACTGTTAATGCGGCTGATTGATGAACAGTATTTGCGACATCCCGAATTTGGGTATCCCCGTATGACTGATTGGTTGCTGGACGAGGGCCATCAGGTTAATCATAAACGGGTGGCTCGTTTAATGCGGCTTATGGGGCTCCAGGCCATAACACCTGGGCCTCATACAAGCAAACCAGCACGTGGGCATAAAATTTATCCATACCTGTTACGCGATATGATTATAGATCAAGTCGGGCAGGTGTGGAGCATGGATATTACCTATATCCCGATGCAGCATGGGTTCATGTATCTTGCCGCTGTAATCGATTGGTACAGCCGCTACGTACTTGCCTGGGAGCTTTCGAACACTATGGAAAGCCTGTTCTGTGTAGCCGCATTGCAGCATGCACTGACTCTAGGGAATCCAACAATATTCAACACCGATCAGGGGACACAGTTCACCTCTGAGGTGTTTACAGAGGTGTTACTCGGCAAGAGCATTGCAATCAGCATGGATGGCCGTGGCCGTGCTCTGGACAATGTTTTTATTGAACGTCTATGGTGGACAGTTAAATACGAAGATATTTATCCCAAGGCATACTCAGATGGGCATGCCCTGCATAGGGGGCTGAATCGATATTTCAACTATTATAACAGAGAAAGGAAACATTCCTCTCTGGACAAACAGACACCGCTTGAGGTATTCTCAACGGCATCAGCGCATTGAACTCCCAACCTCTGTGGCTCGCTTCGCTTGCCGTGAGAAGGTTTAACGCATTAAGGACTTAAGAATGGGAGAGGGCAAAGAAGAAAGGCTGGGTATGTTTCCACACCCAGCCTCCCATTCTCAAGTCACTCACTACGGCGCTCGGGTCGCTCCTCAGCGTTGCCCTATCCTCCGAGTGAGCAGAACGACAGTAACATGACTCTGGGGTTGTATAAAGACGTGGCATGGAAATAGTGGCGGACTGACTTGTCAGTCGCTGCAAAAAGGAACTGCAGATTCCACCTTAAATTTACCAACTGGTGGTTTAAGATTGGGGGTAGGCGTAACCATTGATCTGGACAATATTACTGCCAAAACTTACATTATCAGGATCGATAACTTGATCTGATTCATTTAACCCTGTAACATAAACAGCATCTGCATAAGAGCCATTGCCTTCAATATCATACACTGTAAGATTCTGGATAATTACAGGCTGGCTGAAAGTATAAGTAAAATGGACGCTTTCTGTCTTATCGATAAAATTGGGAAATGAACCTAACCTGGGGTCTGCCGTGTTTACTCCCTTCCGACGGGGATAATTTGACGGAAATCTTTGGACATCACCAGTGACGTTAATATCGACATCAACCGTTGAGCCATCCACATCCGTGTAGGTGTGATGCAGACTACCATCAGGACTCCAGGTATGATCATCCCAGTCAAACACAAAGGCGTGAGCACTTGATGCCTACTGCCAAGAATAAAAACAGTAAAGTATGTGTCTGCAAACGAAGTAAACTCGTCATGGTCAACCTCCTGATATTGTATGGGCAAACAAATCTTGATTGGGTCAAAGTTCTTTAGTGGAACATGGCAATTACTGAAAGTTCCTTTAAAAAAGTTTCTTAACAATATGCAGCAAACCAAAAAAAGGGAAGTAAATACTTAGTGAGCCAAACTGGGAAACAATAGTGCAATATTTCCATTAAACCCGGCAAGCCAGAATCAGGGATACGATTGCTTTGCATCTATGCTGGCAAGGTGCTGCCTTTTTGAAAAAGACTGTTGCACGCTTTCCCAAAAAACAGCAAAGCAATGGTCTCCCTCCGTCATGAACGTGTTGCAAAAAGGAAAAAATCGCAGGTGAAATACAGGCCGGATTATGGGAATCAAACCCGGCCTGTAGTGAGGTAGTGGGAGAGCTAATCAACTAAAAACTTGTCGTTTTTCACGTGTCAGACATCTCATTCTTTGTCGTGTTTCTCGTTACGTTGTTGTAAGGCTTCAGTAAATCCATTTAAGTCGCCTCCTTTCAAGCCAATATCCGCTAAAAGGGAATCCACAAGTGGCGCCTGCCCACGATAACGCAAAGCACTGTTAACAAGCTGGTCGCTCAAGCTACTGCCTGGAACAGCATCTCCATCAGCAGTTACATTTTTTGTTCCGGTAAGACCATCAACCTGGATAATCTTAATGCCATCAATCTGCTCCATTGGCTTAACACTTTTCTCAATAATTTCAGGTAGCGATTTAAGAAGCGCCATCCGTATTTGCATGGCTACCTGTTCGGGTGAAAGGACATTCTGTGCTTCATTTATGGCTTTGTTACCCTCTGCATCCACTTTATAGCGAACTTCCGCTGCTGCAGCCTTCATCTTCTCGGCTTCAGCAATACCTCTGGCAATTATTTGCTCCTTTTCCGCATCTGCACTGGCCAGAGTTTTAACAGTTGCGGCCTCATCCTCAGCTGCCGACTTTTCAGCCTCTGCCGCAACCTTTATGGCAATCGCTTCTTTTTCTGCTTTTCTTCTGGCTTCCACAAGCTCAACAGCCTTGTCCCTTTCAGCCTGCTCGGTAGCCTGAACAGTGATTACCTTTTCTGATTCACGCACTGCATGGGCACGAGCCTTGTCAGCTTCTGCCTCGGAAAGTGATTTTTCTTTAGATTTTTCAGCAATGGCAATAGACTTGTCCTGATTTGCCAGTGCAATTGTTTTTTCCTGTTCAATATTTGCAGTATCAATGGCTTTGTCTCTATTGATCTCTTTTTCCTTGATATCCTGTTCCTTGAGAATTTTATCAGTTTCTACTGTCCGATCAGCCGCAATCCTGGATACCTGTACCTGTTTTTCTGCCTCGATTTTTGCCTGCTCTGCTTCCTGTTGTTTTTGCGCCTTTTCAAGGGCTATCTCAGTAGCTTGACTTGCCCGACGGATTTCTAATTCTCTTTCCTGGGAGAGCTTGGCATATTCCTTTTCTCTGGATATTTCCAGTTGCTTGCGCTGTGCCTCCAGATTTTTTTGTTCAATGGCTACCTGTGTATCCATTTCAATGTCATTTCGAATTTTGCGTCGTTCTTCAATTTCATTGGTCAACTTGGTAAGGCCTTCCGCATCAAAGGCGTTGTCCGGATTAAAATAATCCCTGCTGGTCTGATCCATCCCGGTTAGTGAAACGGCTTCAAGCTCCAGGCCATTTTTGAGCAAATCCTCGGAAACGGCAGCCTGGACTTTATTCACAAATTCAACTCGTTGTTCGTGTAATTCTTCCATCGCCATTTCAGCAGCAACCGCTCGAAGGGAATCAACAAATTTACCTTCTATCAGCTCTTTTAGCTCCAAAGGAGCCATTGTCTTCTGGCCAAGGGTTTGTGCAGCATTGGCAATGGATTCTTCAGTAGGTTTTACCCTTACATAAAATTCTGCGGCAACATCAACACGCATCCTATCTCTAGTGATAAGTGCCTGATCATTCTCTCGTTTAACTTCAAGACGAAGCGTGTTCATGTTTACAGGAATTATTTCATGCAATACAGGCAGTACAATTGCCCCACCATTCATAATTACCTGCTGTCCTCTAAAGCCTGTTCGGACAAAAGAAACCTCTTTGGATGAGCGTTTATACAACCTGGCCAAAATAAACCCTAAGGCCAATAGACCAAAAAGAGTCATTCCAATGTTGATGGCAATAAAAATCAAATTATCCATGATCATATCCTCAATTATATTGTCTAACCAGCATGGCTGGAACAGAATAGCCAGCTGCAACTTTACATGAAAGATGATCACTTGGGCATGGCAAGCGCCCTGCTTCGCAAACAACTTTCGTATACAACGAAATATTACTACTCTGGCCGAATTGGTGCTTAATCTGACATCGCAACGTTATCAACGCCAATTATTTTATATAAAGAGCCACTCTTACTAACAACGAGTGCTTTTTCTCCTGTGCCAAACCTGTCGCTTGGGTTATCGGGTTCAACCATGAGATAATGAGTTTGCCCAAATTTATCTTTAAGTTTGGCCTGAGCCGGGTGACCGGCATGGGATTCACCTAGAGTAATTAAAACAAACATACCGATAAAACTGTCTTCAGAAACAACATAAGTCTCATCTTTTGGCATGTATTTACCCAATAACCCGCCTAATCCTCGGATAGCAGGGATAGCAGACAAAAAAGCAGGAATAGCAGCAATCCCTGCTGGCAGGGTATAACCAGTTACTGAAATCATCACATACTGAATTGTCAGGCCGCTGATACCAAAACTGGTTAAAAAAATAATGAGCAGCATCACCACCGGCACTTCGCCAATCCGAAACCAGGAGAGGAGGTTAGCCAGTGAGTTTGCAGAGCCATCAACTCCTGTTAAATCCCCATCTGCATCAATATCTATATCAATATCCGCATCAAACTCAGGTAACATAGAATCTACCATTTCAGAAATCCCAATGCCAATGCTTGTCGACAGGATTTCAATAATGGTAAAAGCGACCATTACCCCAAGAGATATGATAAACGGGATGTTTGCAGATGAAAATAAAAATTCAGTCATTTATTGTTCCCTTTTTCCCCTTAATAGCTGCAAGCCTTTCCTGTATTCTATTATTTTTAGCCATATTTTCAAGTTCATTCATAGCAGCTGCGGTATCTTTATCAGGAGTTCCCTGCCCAGGAGCAAAGCCTGTACTATTTTCAAGAATACGACTAAATGCTGACTCTGCTTTACCCACTTTAACAGAAACAGGGTCACCTGTTTCCAGAGTACTGTTTTCTTTCACAGGAGCGGAGCTTTTTCGACTTGCCTTATAAAGACGCAGATCTTCTCGCATCTCTCCTTTTTTCCCTTTAAGGGCTGCGATATACCCTTCCAATTCTTTTTCTGAACCACTCAATTCAGATATTTGCGCTTCAAGAATCGGTATTTGAGCTTCCATATCAAGCTGCTGAGATATGGCAACTTCAGCGAGATCATCTCTGTTCTCAGCAACTGCCAGCTCAATTTTTTCACTGAGTTCTTCGCATTTAGCATTGACCTGCATCAACCTTTGATTAGCCAGGTGTTTGTTTGCCATTTCCTTTCCAAGTTCAACACGAACCTCCTCAATGGCTTCATCAATTTCTCTCATCGCCTGTTCCATCACAACTTCCGGAGCTGCACTTTCGACAGCATCAAGTAGCGCATGGAAGCCTCCACTGATAATTCTGGCAACCCTTCCTGTAATTTTTTCTTTCATCGACCTGCCTCCTGCTTAAAAGAATGTTCAATTAATTTCATCGATTTAGCCAGTGCTACCATATGATCAGAGAGTACACTGGGGTTATAGGTGGTTCCCTGGTTTGATAACTCGAGATGTAGGAGTGATTCAAAAAGTCTTACCACCCTGTCCACTGCACCTTTTTCATAAACAAGGAGTTCCTGGTCAGATTCTATGTCGTCTGGTAATGAGCAGAGACAATAGGCAAAAAAATCAGGTAGCCATTCAAGAATTCTGGCCAATGGGGCAGAATGTATGTTTTTTTCAAATTCATTTTGTTTAATCTTTTCAATTATCGGTGAAAGCTGCTCCTGAATCATCCGATAAGAGCCTTTAAAATCACGAAGATATTCCCTCCGTAATTTTGCTTCTTCAATAATTGCCCTGAGTTTATCGCTGGGAGTTTTTGCTCCATTAATTTCAAGAAGATTGAGGAAGTCAGCATCTTCAGCACTTATCCTTGCCCCGATTTGTATTTTCTTCATAATTTACCTGTTTTTTATGGTTTGAAAAATTATATGCTCATTTGTTTTCATTTGCAAACAAAAAATAACTTTTCACACCATCCACATCGCTAACCGGTTCATACGATAGCAGTCATGGGAAGTATTCTCGTGCTTAACTTTCAGACATCCTGACCTCGTAGATTTTACAGATCGGAAG
>RKSL01000014.1 GCA_008633435.1 Candidatus Desulfobulbus rimicarensis
CTGTTCATCAACCTTGGTTTCAGGTTGTGCAGATGTTTCTCCCAGCAGGTCATCCCAGCCATCTTGAGTGGTTTTTCTCTTTTGCCTGGTAACATTTTCGACCTTTTCCAACACCACTTTGCCTTCGGCAATGACAGTGGGCGGATTTTCATACCGGGTGAGTTTATCTGCAGTTATTTCCCATTGCTGAGCCTTAATAGCCTCGGCAGTGGCAGTTTCAGGAAGAATACCGCCACAAAGAAAACTGAGTAACACCGTAAAAATGATTGGAGAAATGGGGCTGTTATAGTTCACCTCGACCAACTCCTATGATATGCTGAGACAGGAAAGAAATGATTAAATATTACGAGACTGCAATTGGAGGAAATGTACGCGTACACAGGGATTGTGTCAAGGAAAAATGCATAGATTAGGCTTGCTTTGAAGAGTAAAGTGTTTTATGTATCCAAGCGTAATATATAAAATATGCTGGTTGTATTTTTCAACAGTCATATTCTTCTCAAATCCACTGTTAGCGACAGTACGGTTTTCACTGTTTTCTATGAATCATATCTTTGGCCCGGTGAATTCCAGGCGACTCGGCAGATCCCTAGGTGTGGATCTTTTTCAAGAGAAAATCTGCAATTTAAACTGTATATATTGTGAGGTCGGCGCGACAACCCGGTTGACCTGTGAGCGGGATGAATATGTTGCTACCGCCGATATCCTCCGGGAAATTGATACGTATTGTGCCGATGCCCAGCGAGTTGCAGAGCTTGACTATGTCACCATTACAGCCAGTGGCGAACCCACCTTGCACAAAGGTTTTGGCGAAATACTTGTTCATTTGAAAAAAGTCACTGCCAAACCGGTGGCAGTTTTGACTAATGGAACAACGCTGAATGATGAGCAGGTGAGAGAAGAGCTAGCCGGGGCTGATGTGGTTATCCCCTCTCTTGATTCCGCTCTTCCCGAAAGTTTCAGGCGGATTGACCGACCTGCCCGTTGTCTTGATCTTGAGAAAATTATTGAAGGATTGATCATTTTCTCCCACGAGTACCATGGGCAGTTATGGCTTGAGATACTGTTTGCCCGGGGCATAAACGATTCAGAGGCCGATGTTCAGCAGTTGCGCCATGTGGTTTCGAGGATGCGGGTTGACAGGGTTCAGCTCAATACGGTTGCCCGTCCGCCTCTTGAGTCTTTTGCTCTTCCTTTGAGTCGGGAAAAAATGGAAACCATTGCTGAACTGTTCAGGAAGGATGCCCCGGACAGACCGGTTGATCTGCTCGCCTTGGGCGTTCAACACAAGGACGATGAGAGTTCGTCTAAAAAATTTGATCTTGCTGGTGGCGCTGATACTCAGGCGTTACTTGTTGAGATTATGGAAATGCTGAAACGGCGGCCATGTACGGCTGCAGATATTAACGAGACTTTTCATTTGGAAAGTCCGGAAAAAGTTAAGCAGCTTCTTGCTCCGCTTGTTACGTCTGGTTTGATTCATACGCGAACCCACAATGACAGGCTTTATTATCAGTGAATAACCGGGAGCCAGGGACAGCTGCTTTATAAAGATTATTTATGAAGGAAATTTAATGTCAGAAAAATCGAAAGAATCAGCTGCGCAGTCGCAGACTGAAAAAAAAGTACGTAAAGTCACCACCGGAGCTTGGTGGAAGAGCAGCAAAACGGTAGTGGTTGAGACGACCAATGATGCGTCTACTCCAAAAAAGACCAAGCCTGCCGCAAAGAATTTGCCTAAAAAAGCTCAAACAACGAAGACAGCAGAGTCCTCTTCCAGGAAAACGCAACCAGCCAAAGCTCAATCGGGAAAATCAGCGAAAACAACAGCTGCCAAGTCGACTAAAAAGACTAAGAAAATTGCCTCTGGAAAAGTACAAGAAAACGCTGCTGAAGGGAAAACGAAGCAAAAGAACTCTGTCAGTACCAAATCTGGCGCATCTCCAGAAAAGCAAAATGGACAAAAGGCTTCTTCAACGTCAGTAAAGTCCGTTCAGGCGGCAACGCCAGCAAAAAAAGATGACAAATCCCGTCGAAAGTCTTCTGGGAAGCAGCAAAAGGAGGTGGCCAGGCCGCAGAAAAAAACGTCTGCGTCTACTTCATCTTCAGATAAAGAGAGTGCTGTCATTGTCAAGTTGCTGATTAATGCAGAAGAACCGGAAGAGTGCCGTATTGCCCAGGTTGAAAACGGTCGTCTGGAATCCTACCATGTCAATACTGTTGTTCGGGAGCGGACAAAGAACAATATCTATAAAGGGCGTATAGTTTCAGTTGAGGCCAGCCTTCAGGCGGCCTTTGTTGACATAGGTACAGGGCGTAACGGTTTTCTCCCCTTTAGTGATATTCATCCCGAATACTTTAAAGAAGATATAAGTGAACAGAGTCGTCAGTTAATCAGCCAGCAGCAATGGCGGAAACTGAAGATCGAGGATGTGGTGAAAAGAGGGCAGGAAGTGCTGGTTCAGGTCGTCAAGGAGGTTACCGGAAATAAGGGAGCCAACATGACCACCTTTCTTTCGCTTCCAGGCCGGTGTCTTGTACTCATGCCGGGCAGTGACAGCGCCGGGATTTCCCGGAAAATTTCCGGCGAAGAACGTCGCGGCCAGTTACGGGAAATTATGAGCAAGTTTACCATCCCTGAAGGCGTTGGCTATATTGTTCGTACAGCAAGTGCAGAAATTACCAAAACCGCGCTGCAACAGGATTTACGTTTTCTGCTTGGCCTCTGGAAGGAGGTTAAAAAACGGGGACAGACCATGCAGGCTCCTGCCCTGGTCTACCAGGAACAGGACACTGTAGTTCGTTTCCTCCGGGATCATTTTGTCGCAGACATCCGCGAAATTATTGTTGACACCCAGGAGTCGTACGAGCAGGTCAACTCTTTTGTCGCTCTCTTGCCGGCCCGGCAGCGAAAAGTTCAGGTTAAGCTGCATCGGGGAGCCAAACCGATATTTAATCAGAATAATATAGAAGAGCAGATTGAGTCCATTTATAAGCCCCAGGTGCAACTTCCCTCTGGCGGCTCAATTGTTATTGATCCCACCGAAGCACTTGTGGCCATCGATGTGAACTCCGGGAGAACTTCTCAGAAAGGGGATTTTGAAAAGTCAATTTTTCTGGCCAACATGGAAGCCGCTGATGAGTTGGCCCGCCAGTTGAGGCTGCGTGATCTGGGGGGATTAATTGTTGTTGATTTTATTGATATGCGAAACAAGAAGCATATCAGAGATGTTGAACGGCAGGTGAAAAAAGCCATGAAGCGTGATAAGGCCAAGGTGGATATCAGCCGTATTTCACGTTTTGGCCTGATGCAGATATCCCGTCAAAAAATGGGGGCTCCCATCGAAAAAGGAAGTTATCGACGCTGTGACCATTGTGAAGGACGGGGAGTTGTTCGTTCTGTGGAAACACTAGCGTTATACTATCTGCGCCGAATCCAGACAGGTATCAGCCGGAAAAAGGTTTCTCGAGTCGAGGTACGAATTCCCCTGGATGTAGGTCAGTATCTGTTAAATAAAAAACGAACAGAACTTGCCGAACTTGAAAACAAGCATCGTGCTACCATTGATATTATTCCCCGCCCGGAGATGAAACCCCATGAAAACGCCATGGAGTTTCAGTCTTTTGCGAGAGCTTCGGGTAAGGATTGAGCAAAGAGTTTGCAAAGTGGAAGTCCTCAAGAAAATTACTTGAACAAAACACATGGGTAGGGTATATTCGCCACGTCTCTTGCGCCTGTAGCTCATCTGGATAGAGTATCGGACTACGAATTCGAGGGTAGCAGGTTCGAATCCTGCCAGGCGCACCATGAATTTATCACCCCTTGAGCTGCATGCAGTTCAAGGGGTGTTCTTTTTATCTCCTTTGACACTGTAACTATTCCGCAGCACTTCATCTGTGTCCGATCAGGTTTACTCACACAGGACTACTAGCTCGCTTGAACACATCTAAAGCACTGCTGTACAGTTACAGTGCGGTGGTTTTGTTAATTGTGCAGCCCCACCTGAATAGTCCCCTTTGCAGTTTCTTTTCCCGGTAGTCTTTTTTAAATCAGGCAGGGCGATTATGCTCTAGGTACCACAGCGTAAAACCTCAGCCAGTGATGGCTATTTCCCTTTTTCTTTGGAGTGCAGGGGAAAAATGGAAATAGCTCTCCAGCTTTTGCTGGGATAATTCTCAATTCTTGTTTTGATTCGTATAAAAGGCGGAATATTGATGGATTAGCCAGGTGCAAATTGGCTTGATTTTAAGGCTGAAGTGTGATGAACTCATAGCAAGTTAGCCTGTGCCTGCTCAGAAATGTTTTTTCGTCCGATCTGTGCCTCATGCGTAACAATTGCTCAGCATGTTCAATAAAAACCTGCGGTTTTTATCGTGTTCCTCGGGCGAAGCGTTATCTGAGTTCGAACGAAAAATTTCAACGCCAACAGGCACGAATTTGAGACTTTTTTTTCAAAGGATGAGAACTATGCTTGGTCGAGAGAGACGGGTACATAAAAGGTATATGCTTAATTATCAAATTTTGATCGAAAAAGGGGTCATGATTACACCACATAGGTGTCTTGCCCGTATACTCGATGCAAGTTCTGGAGGTATGTCCTTGTTTCTTGCTGGAGTGCCGCCCCTTCCCCTGGGCAGTGAGTTGCACCTGCAATGTATTCCAGCCAGATCCCCTGGTAGTTCGTTATGGCAGCCTGTCCATGTAAACTGTACAGTAGTATGGCGTGATGTAAATCAGTTTTGTTACGGCCTGTCTTTTTCATAGCGTTCCTGCTTTTTTTCTTCTTTTTTTGTTGCTTGACTGATATATAAGACAAGAACGACATTCTTGTTGTTACCCATTCGAAATTATCATTGACCTGCGTAGATTTGGGGATGGCCAGGGTAATTATTCCACGGAGCATATGAACTCTTTTCTTGTCTTTATCCTGGCAGTCCTGCTGCTCGAATACCTGCTCAGTATGTGCATGTCAGCTTTGGAGCTGCGTGCGCTTTCAAATGATATTCCTGAAGAACTCAGCGATGTGTATGATGAAAAAAAATATCAACAGTCGCAACAGTACGCCCGGGCGAGAACCAAATTTGCAGTTATCCAGGAAACGCTGATTCTTCCGGTTATCCTTCTTTTTATTTTGTCAGGCGGTTTTAACCGGGTTGATCTTTTTGTCCGCAGTTTCCATTTTGGCGAGATTGCAACCGGTCTCCTCTTTGCCGGAGTAGTGGCCTTGCTCTCAACCTTGATGAGTCTTCCCTTTAAGCTCTATTCCACCTTTGTGATTGAGCAGAAATTTGGCTTTAACACCACCACGCTCTCAACCTTTTTCCTGGATATGCTTAAGGCGGTGGTGCTGAGTGTCTGCATTGGCGGGCCGATATTGGCAATGGTTTTGTGGTTTTTTCTAGCAACGGGTGAACTTGCCTGGCTTTACTGCTGGGCTGGAGTGACCCTTGTCGTTTTTCTGCTGCAATTTGCGGCTCCTGTATTGATAATGCCGCTGTTTAACAAATTTACTCCGCTTGAAGAGGGTGAGCTCAAAGAGCGGATAACCCGCTATGCCACAGCCCAGAAGTTTACCATGAAAGGCATCTACACCATGGATGGTTCTAAACGATCCACCCGGCTTAATGCTTTTTTCACCGGGTTTGGACGGTTTCGCAGGATTGTTTTTTTTGATACCCTGGTGGAAAAACTTTCACCAACAGAAATTGTTGCTGTACTGGCCCATGAAATGGGGCATTATAAACACAACCATATTTTTAAAATGATGACCGCTTCAGTAATCCAGACGGGGATTATGCTCTTTATTCTGTCATTATTCTTAGGAAACAGACAGTTTTTTGCAGCCTTTGGCATGGAGCATATTTCTGTTTATGCCGGGTTGTTTTTCTTTGGATTTCTTTATTCTCCGGTCTCAATGCTGCTTTCAATCGGTTTTAACTATTTTTCCAGAAAGCATGAGTTTGAGGCTGATGCCTGGGCGGTTAACACCACCGGAACCGCCACTGGACTCATTAATGGTTTAAAAAAATTAAGCAGCCATAATCTTGCAAATCTCACCCCTCATCCGTTCAATGTTTTTTTGCAGGCCTCACATCCCCCTCTTTTGCAGCGCATTCATGCTCTAACTGTCCTCGATGATTAATATGGCTGGATCACATCTTTCAAGAAAGATAGATGTCGGACTCATCTGATAAGCTTCACTTGCTCTGGCTGGAACAACTGCACCGGGAATATGCAGATATTTGTTTTCAGTATAGCCTCAAAATGGTGCCGCCATTGCTTGAACTCAATGATGCCACCCATCGTCTGGGGTGCTGGCTTCCTGGTCAGCGAACCATTCAGCTCAGCCGTTGCCTGATAACAGATCATGACTGGGGGGTAGTGTTGATGGTACTCAGACATGAAATGGCGCATCAGATATGCAGCGAGATATTCGGACAAAAGCAAGCTGGCCATGGCAAAAACTTTCAGAAAGCCTGCGCAATGGTTGGTGTTGTTGAGCCATATACGAAGGCCAGTGGCGATCTTCAGCCTGTTGTCGCCTCTGTTGCCACTGCCGAAGAAACCATGGCAGGAAGGGAGGTCATCAGTAAAATCACCAAATTACTGGCACTTGCCGCCTCGGATAACGAGCATGAGGCCGCCCTGGCCATGCAGAGGGCAACTGAAATGTTGTACCGGTACAATGTTGATTTACGTGAGACTGATGCCCGTACAGGGTATGATCGAAAGACCATCAATACCGGCATGAAACAGATACCGACCTGGCGTAGAATGCTCTGTGGCCTGTTGCGTGATTATTTTTTTGTGCAGGTGATTTTTTCAACCATGTATGATGCCCGCCTCTGTGTATCCTTTAAAACCGTTGAACTTCTGGGACGCAAGGCCAACGTTCCCGTGGCCAGCCATTGTTATCATTTTCTGGAGCAGCAGCTTGCATTGCACTGGCAGGCAAACCGG
Source organism: Candidatus Desulfobulbus rimicarensis (assembly GCA_008633435.1). Lineage (GTDB taxonomy): Bacteria > Desulfobacterota > Desulfobulbia > Desulfobulbales > Desulfobulbaceae > Desulfobulbus_C > Desulfobulbus_C rimicarensis. The sequence continues at coordinate 6,962 of RKSL01000014.1, forward strand.
CACAGGTTTAAAGGTGGGGGCAAAACAGCGCGTAACAGCTATTATATAGGACTACTTGACGGTTTTGCTGAAAAACTGGCAGAGCAGCTGAGGCCATCCTCAATAACAGCATCTCCTCAAAGAGCGGATTCTTCCACTCCCGGGGAGTTGATTGTCTGCGAAGATAGACAGTTACAGGAATTTATGGCGGTGCATTTCCCGCGTCTGAAAACCCGAAAAACCCCTGGAGTACGGATTGCATCGTCTCCCTATAAAGAGGCCATGGCTCAAGGGAAACGTATAGTGCTGCATCGCACGTTGACAGAAAAAAAGTCAGATCCGGGAAGATGGCTACTCTCCTGAGAGTCAGGCGATACATCGTTTACGCGTCTTTGTACATGTCCTTGAGTGTGTGACGAATCAGGGTGGCAATTTCATTGGGAGTTTTCCTGGCGCAGTCAATGCGGATTGCCGCAAAATGCCTGTACAGTGGCAGCCGCTGGGTAAAAAGATCGGCAAAGCTTGTTGCAGTGGGGTTGATCAGGCCACGCGAATTCACATTGTTTACCCGTTGTTCCAGCTCTTCCAAAGGGACATCCAGCCAGATAACAGTGCCTGTCTGCTGTAGATGGAGCATGCCTTTTGTCGAATAGATGGCACTTCCGCCAGTGGCAATAACCAGGTGCTGTCCAGCCACTGAAACCAGGGTATGCTCTTCAATGGCCTGAAAAGCATCCATGCCGCAGCTCTCAAGGAGTTGTTGTAAAGAGGCCTGGCTGGACTGGACGATAAGATCATCAGTGTCAATAAAGGTGAAACCAAGCTTTTCTGCCAGCAGCGGACCAACAGTTGATTTACCTGCTCCGGCCATGCCGATCAGGATAATGTTGATTAAATTGGTATTTTTAGATGCTCTCATTGAATTTATCCCTTGCTGTTCCGGAAGAAATACACTAAAAATTCACATAAATTAAAGGAGACAGCCGTTTTTATACTGTCAAAATCTTTCACAGGCACGCTAAAAATGATAAGCGTTTGCCGGTCTTATGATGGAGGAGAGGATTCATGAAAGCAAATACCCTGCGAGGGCCGCTTATTAAATCGGCAATTGTACTGTTTATCATTTCCATGCTAGCCTATTTTACCAGCACCTCGCCGGGCGGAAATGTTTGGACATCCATGGGCACATTAACTGTTACTCTTTTGCGCACTGTGCAATGGGCCATAGGAATGGTTATCGCCTTGAGCGTGAGTCTTGCTGTGATGATTGGCATTTTCCTGGGAGCTGTTGCTCTGGTGAATCCTGCATCTTCTTCCCGTATGTTTGCTGGCTTGCGAACTACCCTGGGGGCATGGTTTGCGCCGCTGTTGGGGAGTTTATCTTCCAACAAAGAAGCGCAGCTGGCGCAAAGTCTTGAGGGATTGGCATCAGACTTAAAGAAAGAGTTTACTGCAGATATTCAGGCCGTTCACTCTGGTTTACGGAAAGGTTTGGCTGACATTGAAGGCAAGATAAGCAGTTTTTCATCTCGAATGGGCACCCTTGAAGAGACAACGGCAGCACTTGCTCCTTCTGAGCAGGTCGAAGCACTGGCAGAGGAAGTTAAAGGGGCTGGAGAAGCTCTTGCAGAGATTAAAAGCGTTGCTGATACATTAAAGGGAAAAGTCGATCAGGCTGAGAAGCAAGTGCAGGAGGTTTCCGGCGAGGCAATTCTTGGTGATTTGCCTTCCCGGCTTGAAGCGTTGGAGCAGCAGGAGATGCCTGAACCTGCTCCTGTTGTAGATATTGCGCCCCTTGAAAAAGAAATTGCATCTTTAAAAGAGGAACTGGCTCAGGTCAAGAAGACTGCAGTTGATGCAGTCAATAAGGCAGAAAAAATGGCTGCTCCCCCTGCAACCAAAAAACAACCTGTTCAGGTCGCAAAAAAAGCAAGTCCCAAGGCTGAAGCTGTAAAAGCCCCGGCTGCTGCAAGTGCTGATGATGAACATCGACTGTTTAGCTATTTTGATGATGCTGCGGATAAGAAAAAAATTGCTGAGCTTGTTCAGGAAACCATGAAGAAAGACATGAGTTATAAACAGGTCATGGATTTTGTGGCTAAAAAACTTGGCGGCACAAAGGGAGAGATCATTACCTCACATCCTTCCTTAAGTAAGGACTATATCCGAATGTGTCGTAAAAACAGTTAGATTATTGTAGCTGACTACAGGTAAGCTGCGGAGTCTGCGCTCAGCTGTTGAAGAATTTTCAGCCCGTGGAACGTTCAGGTACACGTTTGGTGAGCAGTTAGAGCTGTATGTTGCAAAAAAGCAAAAGATCTTTGTACAAAAGCCCGGTGGAAACACCGGGCTTTTTTTATGACGATTCACAAGCTTGATAGAATGAAGCTGCTGGGGATTCACCCTTGGGCAAGAATGCTGAATACAGTATTTTCTTTGGATACATGGCTGCCAGGGCGCAGTGGAAAGCGTTGATGTTGTGCAGCAACAGGTTAACTACTCCCGTCTTATCGGTTATTTTTGGATAAGTTCTTTAAAAAAATCGATGGACGGGTACTTTGTCGAGTATTGAATCGGTTGTCGGCTGCTGGGACGAGCCACATAAATAAGATGCTGGATACCGGCCTGCTCTGCAGAGCGCAAAACCTTTTCTGTGTCATCAGCAAGCATTGTGGTCTGTGGTGTATACTCAAGCATGTTTTTGAGGTGCACCCAGAATTCGGATTCCTCTTTTGCAAAACCAACCTCCTCCGCACATATTATGCGATCAAACCAGGGGCCGATTGAGGTCTTTTCAAGTTTAATGGACAGGGTCTGGGAGTGGGCATTCGTGATCAGATAGAGCTTTTTGCGTGATTTAAGGCAGAATTCTAGAAATTCGATAACATAGGGATGAACACCTATCAGATGGTTAATGCGCATTTTCAATTCAGCAATATCAAGTCCCAGTTCGTGTGACCAGTATTTAAGATCTGTCCATTCAAGTGTGTTTTCGACTTGCCGGTATTTATCAAGCAGCTGTTTTTTTGCTTCGTGGACGGCTATGTCATGTATAAGGCTGTAATGTTCAGGAACATAGACCTCCCAGAAATAATCATCAAAATGCTTGTCCAGGAGAGTTCCGTCCATGTCTAGCATAACGGTTTCAATCCTGTCCCAGGAAAAATCAGGAAAGATTTTTGTTCCCCTTGATGGTGCTGTATTGATCATGGTCGTTTGTTTCCTTCTGGCTGGGTTCCGTGAGTTTATCCGTAACAGAAGACAGAGGTAGTTTCCGCCTGCGGATTTATCACTGCAAATCTACATTCCGGGCTTCTGGTTCATCCTTTGTTGTGTCCGGTGCGCCGGGAACGATGGTTTCTTCGAAAGTCGCAGCAGCTACTAACGTGCCACGCCGCAGTGACCGACTTTCATAGCTTTTTGTGGCTGTCGATTAGTAACCGTTCACCAGCCTCCCTGCTTCGTCCGATCAGGTCTCCTCGCATAGGCGGTGACA
>RKSL01000107.1 GCA_008633435.1 Candidatus Desulfobulbus rimicarensis
TCACTGGATTAGTAACCGGTTGCGGGCAGACAACTGTAGAAACCTTAAAATCTCCGGTTAAAGCTTCGGCTGACGCTGCTGGTAAAGGGATGACAGCCATAATTCTACCCTTTGCTGATTACAGTTATGCAGATGATCTGGAATCTTCGCATCGGCGCAATATGGCAATCACAGAATCCCTTACTGACCAGCTGATCAACAAAGGGTTTACTCTTCCTGTACAGGAAGATGTTTTTCATTACCTTGTAGACGAAAAGATCATCAGCCTTGCAGCGTATGACGAGGGCAGAACCACATCACTTGCCTACGAACTGCAGGATAATGACTGGTCAGGGTTTATGCGCAATAAAATCCAGCAATACATTAATGTACAGAATGCCGGTAAACACCAGACAGTTGCCTCAAGCCCTGGAACACATGGTCTTACGCGCCAAAATATACAAAAGATCGGCCGTCGATTTGGTGCTGATTATGTTATTCGGGGACGCATTCTTGAATTCAAAACCCGACAGGAACATACCTGGGCTCCCTGGAAACGCGGTCTTGTTCCCTTTGTCATAGGCTCGACCGATCAGCTTGCGTTCGGCTTTGCTGACTCAGATCAGTATGATAAATGGGATAATATGGTAACAGGCGCTACTTATGGTGCAATTATCGGCTATAATGTCGAAGGCCCCTGGACAAGAGGAAGCGCCCATCATTCCTTTCTGGAAGCTAATGGTGTTGGTGCCAACACCTTTGTATGGGGTGCTGTAGGCGCTGGACTCAGTGATTTGGCTCTGCACAGCGGCAAAGTCGATCAAGCTGTTGTACAGATGCGAATTTGGGTACAGGATGCCTATAGTGGGGACGTTGTATGGACCAACAGGATTGATGTAAAGGTTTCTCCTCAGACAGTGTTAGCTGACCGTCAATTTGACACCTTATTTGACCAGGCTATTACCCAGGCAACGACAACGCTCATGCTAAACTTCGTTTCTACGGCGTTGTAAAATACGTTTCAACGAATGCTCTTATAAAGCCTCTTTCTGCTAAGCAGAAAGAGGCTTTTTTGTTGCGGATTGTTTTTTACTTTTTATCAATTTTGCTGCGATTTCTCTTTCTGGGCATTCTCATACAAGGCAACAAAATTAATCGGCTCCATCAGAAAGGGCATAAAACCGCCATCCACTGATACCTGCGAAGTAATCTGCCGGGTAAAAGGGAAGAGCATAAGCGGGCAGTCAACAGCCATGACCCGTTGTAAATGTTCGGCAGGAATATTTTTAAGCAAAAACACTGCGGCATGCTCAAGCTCGACAATAAACATAACCGTATCTTCTGCCTTTTGATCTAGAATTTTTGCGGTGAGTGCAAGAGTCACCTCGTAATGGTCATCATCAATTTTTTTATTACTCAGCCGCAAATTAAAATCGACTTTAGGTTCCTGCCCCTGGGCTAAAAAGATATCGGGCGCATTAGGACTCTCAAAAGATAAATCCTTCAGATACATTTTTTGCATCCGAAAAACAGGGGCATCCTGCCCGCTCACATTTTCTTCTGTCATTGTATTTCCCTATGGTGTTGGTTACTGGTTCAGATGTTTCTACACATCTACTCAATGTATTTTTCATCTTCGTATTCTGATTGTTCTTACTACGCTACTCTTTGTCTGACAACCTTGAGCAATCCATCTTGCAGGTGTGCCACAGTTTAGCATAAGGCCACCTTGAAAAATTGCCTTTTCGCCCGATCTCTGCGTCACAGGAAAATGAAAAATGCTCACATATAACTAATATACTGCGCTTTTTAATTTTCGGCTCCTTGCCCTCGAACGAAAATTCTAATTTTTCAAGGCACCCATAAGCTAAGTTAATGTGCCTTTTCAACAATCTGTTTAAGAAACATCCCGGTGTGCGATTCTTTGACCCTGGCGACTTCTTCCGGTGTACCTGAAGCAATAAGTTCACCACCGCCATCACCGCCTTCCGGGCCGATATCTAAGATATAATCAGCAGTTTTTATTACATCAAGATTATGTTCGATGACCACCACGGTATTACCGTTGTCCACCAGCCTGCCAAGAACTTGAAGTAAATGTTGAATATCTGCGGGATGCAGACCTGTGGTTGGTTCATCAAGAATATACAGGGTTCTGCCCGTCGACCGCTTACTCAATTCCCTGGCAAGTTTAACACGCTGCGCCTCACCACCTGACAGGGTAACAGAAGATTGACCAAGGGTTATATACCCCAGGCCAACATCAAACACCGTCTGCAGCCTGTTTTTGATGGGTGGAATATTCTGGAAAAATTCCAATGCCTCTTCTACGGTCATGGCCAGAATATCAGCTATGTTTTTACCCCTGTATTGTATTTCGAGAGTCTCACGATTATACCTTTTTCCCTGACAGCGCTCACAGGTTACATAGATATCCGGTAAAAAATGCATGGCAATCTTAATCACGCCATCGCCTTCACAAGTCTCACACCGCCCTCCCTTAATGTTAAAGCTGAAACGGCCAATCTTGTAACCACGGGATCGAGATTCGGGCAGACGGGCAAGGAGTTCACGGATAGGGGTCAGGACACCGGTATATGTCGCTGGATTCGATCTGGGCGTCCTGCCAATAGGACTCTGGTCAATATCAATCACCTTGTCTATATTGCCAAGCCCTGTCAATGTACTCTTACCGACTGCACCATCCTGCAAAAAACTCCGAGCCTCGGCAAACAGCGTTTCAATAACCAGCGAGCTCTTGCCTGAACCAGATACACCGGTTACACAGGTCAACACCCCCAGGGGAAAGCGAACAGAGATATTTTTGAGATTATTCACATTGGCCCCTTTAACCCGCAGGCCATATTTTGCACCTTTTCGTATTTTCCGTCTCTTCTCAGGTACAGGAATCGCTAATCGACCGGAAAGATAGGCTCCGGTTAATGATTGTTCACAGTCCAGCAGTCCTGGCACCGCGCCAGAGTATAAAATCTCACCGCCATGCACTCCTGCACCGGGCCCTATATCAAGAACATGATCGGCAACTGCAATGGTATCGGTGTCATGCTCAACCACAATAACCGTATTGCCAAGATCACGGAGGCTAAGCAGAGTTTTGATAAGTTTATTGTTATCACGCTGGTGCAGACCAATACTCGGTTCATCAAGTATATACAGGACTCCGGCCAGGCGTGAACCAATTTGTGAAGCCAGTCGTATTCGCTGGGCCTCGCCACCAGAAAGCGTTCCTGCCTTACGGTCAAGTGACAGATACCCCAAACCAACCCCTTGTAAGAACTGCAGCCTTTCAAGAATTTCCTTGAGAATCGGTTCAGCGATCAGCTCGTATCTGCCGGAAAACTCAATTTCCCCAAGACTATCAATAAGCTGATCTATGGAAAGATTGGTCAACTCCATGATGGCCCAGGAACCTACCCGTACAGCCAAAGCCGCCGGTTTTAATCTGGCTCCATTACAGGCCGGACAGGGCTGCTCGTTCATGAAACGCCCAACCTCATCCCGAACACGTCCAGAGCTGGTTTCTCTGAACAGCCTTTCCATACGGGGAATAATCCCCTCAAAGGGAATGGTAGAGACCAAATACCGACGACCACGATTATGACGAAACTCTATTTTTGTTTTCCCTGTGCCTCGCAAAATCGCTTTTTGCACCCGGGGTGGTAATCTTTTAAATGGTGTTGCCGGATCAAATTTATAATGGCTGGCCAACGCTGTAATCCAATTTGTACTATGGGTAGAGAGTTTACGCCTGGACCAGGGGGCAACGGTACCTTCGAGAAGACTACGCTCCGGATCCGGGACAACAAGACGTTCATCAATAAACTGTTTGACCCCCAGTCCACTGCATTCAGGACAGGCTCCCTGAGGATTGTTAAAAGAAAACAGCTGGGTAGAAAGTTCCTGCACAGATAGACCACATGCGTGACAGGCCGCAGATTCAGAAAATAAGACTTCTTCCCCGCTGGTTGGGAACAAGGCGATCATCGTCCCCTGACTCAAGGTGACGGCAGTCGAAACAGATTCGTCCAAACGCCTTCTGATGCCTGATTTTACCACCAGCCGATCCACCACAACCTCAAGGGTGTGATAGATATTCTTGGCAAGTTGAATATCTTCACTCAAAGAAACAATCTCACCATCTACCCTGACCCGAACAAAACCATCGCGTCGTAATCCCTGCAATATCTGTTCATGCTGACCTTTTTTCCGGGTGACAAGGGGTGAGAGCAGAATAACTTTCTCCCCCTCAGAGCGATCAAGTAAGGTATTCACCATGTCTTCAATCGACTGGGAATGAATTGGCGCATCACATTGTGGACAATGGGGCTGCCCCGCCCTGGCAAAGAGCAAGCGGAGATGATCATAAATTTCAGTGACGGTCCCTACCGTAGAACGGGGATTGTTTGAAGTGGTCTTTTGCTCTATGGAAACCGCAGGCGACAGCCCCTCCAGCAAATCGACCTCAGGTTTGTCCATCTGCCCCAAAAACTGTCGGGCATAGGTCGAGAGAGACTCCACATAGCGACGCTGCCCTTCGGCGTAGAGGGTATCAAAGGCAAGGGTGGACTTGCCAGAACCGGACAAGCCGGTAAAAACGACCAGCTGATTACGAGGCAGATCTACACTAATATTTTTGAGATTATGCATCCGTGCGCCCCGCACAGAAATAAACTTTGGCTCCATAAATTCAGTCTCTTTGTCAACTTTCTCGTCAAATTGATTGATCCGGTTCAATGCCGAAGAACAGAGTATGATCAATTTTTATACAGCGATTCATCACTACAGTCATCCCGGCCTGTTCCGCTATTTCTGCAGCATGGGTATTGACTATGCCCAGTTGCATCCAGATAACAGCAGCGCCAATCTTCACGGCATCCTGGACAATTGGTACCACATGGTCAGACCGACGAAATATATTAACAACATCAACCTTTGCCGGAATCGTCTGAAGATCAGGATAACAACTCTCACCCAAGATGCTCTCATGACCTGGATTAACAGGAATAATGGTATACCCTGCTTCCTGTAGATATACTGCAACCTGATAACTGGGACGATTCTCTTTAGGAGAAAGACCCACAATAGCAATGTTTCTGCTCTTTGTTAAAATCTTTTTCAGCAAAGCAGACTCCACCAAATCAATCACCAGTTCTTCCTCCAGAATCCCGTATTGACAAAATCGTTTACCGTCATAGCGTGGTATGGTAGATTAAATTTTTTACAGTTGCGTAACTATTCAGCTGTACCCGATATTCAGGCGATCAGGCATCCTCGCTTAGGCAGGCTAGCTTACCGACCCGAATCTCAAGCACATCTGAATAGTTGCAGATCGGTGGTTATGCAAACTTCCAGCACCCACCTGAATAGTTACAATGTAGCTATTATTTATTAACAATCAATACAGGAAGTTTTTTTTGCCATGTATTTTCAAGATATTATTGCATCATTAAATGCCTATTGGGGGTCAAGAGGCTGTGTGGTGATGCAGCCTTACGACATGGAAGTTGGGGCTGGCACCTTTCACCCCGCAACACTGTTGCGGGCTCTGGGGCCTGAACCATGGAAGGCCGCCTATGTTCAGCCATCCAGAAGACCAACCGATGGCCGTTATGGCGAAAACCCCAACAGACTGCAACATTATTACCAATATCAGGTGGTACTGAAACCTTCACCATCAGAGGTGCAGACGCTCTACCTGGAAAGCCTGCGCGGGTTTGGCCTGAACCTGCTTGAGCATGATATCCGTTTTGTCGAAGATGATTGGGAATCTCCAACCCTTGGAGCATGGGGACTTGGCTGGGAAGTATGGCTAGACGGCATGGAAATAACCCAATTCACCTATTTCCAACAAGCAGGCTCCCTTGACCTGAAACCAATCACCGTAGAAATCACCTATGGCCTGGAACGTATTGCCATGTATCTGCAAGATGTGAACTCGGTCTACGATATTCAATGGAATAAACAGGTGACCTATGGCCAGATTTTCCACCAGGCAGAACGGGAATTTTCTGCATTTAACTTTGAAGAGGCCAATGTCGCCGACATGATCACAGCCTTTGATAATTACGAAAGAGAAGCATTAAAACTGGTCGAAAAAAATCTCATTTTACCGGCATACGATTTTTGTCTCAAATGCTCTCATACCTTTAACCTCCTTGATGCACGAAAAGCTATCAGTGTCGCAGAACGTACCCGTTATATCGGCCGGATACGTAATATTGCCAGGCACGTCGCTAAAAACTATGTGGCGCAACGCGAAGAAATGGGATACCCGATGCTTACAGGAGAAGAAAAGCAGGAACGCCCTTCCTGAAACATGGCGGAAGTGCATGGGAATCGAACCCACCAAGGAGGCCATTAACCCCCTTCACCGGATTTGAAGTCCGGGAAGGCCACCAGTGCCCTTTCCACTTCCACCTATGGAAACGTTGTAATAACTATTGACCTGAAAAACAACTTTTTATTATAGTTGAATCAATTATCGCATGCTGGAAAAAAAAGTAGTAAATAGTATACAATTAAACTTTCCAAACATGATATTGAGTCTAACCTCCAGTCAATTCAATTTTATTTATCAAAACCAGATTCAAGGACACCCAGGTTTCCATGCAATGTAATCAACTCATCCGCCTGATCAAAGGCTGGTTTCTACACGTTAAAGAAGAGACCATGGCCCCTGCCCGTATGATGCAATTTGTTGATCAGCACATTAAAGAATGCCAGACGTGCCGGGAAGATCCGGGGCTCCATGAAGAAATAGAAGAAATCAGAAAGTTCATTCTTCCTGAATCAAAAATTCCCAAAGCATACAGAACCAAAGCTGCAGCTCCCACACCGGAGATTTCACCATCAGTGGAATCCCCCCAACAAGCTGCACCGGTCTCCGGTAAGACACAAACTACCGAGGGCTAGCTTCATGGAGAGTACTCTCTGAGCCAAACATCACTCCACACAAAACCGGCAGGCAGGATGTCCTTACGGTCTTTGCTACCAATCTTCCCGCTGGCCTTTGTTTTTTTCCTGAACTTTGTGTCGCGGATAATCCTGGCACCGCTACTTCCTGCCATTGAGCACTCTCTGGCTATTTCCCATGGTCAGGCGGGAACATTTTTTCTCTGTATAAGTACCGGGTATTTCATTTCACTCCCCTGTTCCGGATTTGTCTCATCCCGGCTGGGACATAAAAAAACTATTGTTACCACAATGGTGGCAATCAGTAGTGCCATGGCACTTATTTCAGTTCTCCCCTCGTATCATCTACTCCAACTTTCATTTTTCATCTTAGGCCTGTCGGCCGGGCCCTACCTTCCTTCGGCCATTGCCACCATTACCCAACGCTTTCCTCCACAGCAGCTGGGTAAAGCCCTTGGCATTCATGAAATTGCCCCGAATCTGGCCTTTTTAACTGCGCCTCTATTGGCAGCATGGTTGCTCCCCTCTCTGGAGTGGCACAAGATCACACTCCTGCTTGCCCTGACCACAGTCATCGCTGCACTGTTCTATGCTCTAACAGGAAGAGACTGCCCGAGTAAAGGCGTTGCCCCAAACTTTACCAACTGTGCCGCACTTCTCTCACAACCTGCATTCTGGCTGATGGTCATTCTCTTTGCCATGGGAATCAGCGCAACCCTTGGGGTATACAGTGTTCTGCCCATGTTTCTTGTCAGTGAACATGGAATGGACAAACAAGCCGCTAATACGCTGGTTGGATTCTCCCGAACAACAACACTTCTCACCGCATTTTTAGGCGGCTGGCTGGCAGACCGCTTCGGTTTCAAAAAAACCATGGGGGTAGTGCTGCTGATCTCGGGTATTCTGACTATCTTTATTGGGGTAGGATCAATGAAGCTGCTTCCTGTCTGGGTATGGCTGCAGCCCTTTGTAGCGGTTTGTTTTTTTGCCCCGGCCTTTGCTCTTCTCTCTCGAACCGGACCAGGCGATTCACTTGGCATTGTCATCTCGTTAACCATGCCAAGTGCCTTTGTATTGGGAGGCGGGCTGGTTCCTGCGGTGATTGCCCGCCTCGCAGACAGTGGTTTTTTCTCTCTTGGAATCACTATCACCGGCCTGTTTATTGCCAGTGGCAGCCTGCTGGTTGCCCTGCTGCCAGCAGACAACGAACGCTCTTGATCGTACGCTGTTGAAAAATACACCCTAAAAAAACCGTGAAACCACGAGCTTGATGATTGTCGCCCCAACAACTCCAAGAAAAAATATTCTGATAAAATAAACATCCTTCCTACTCACCAGAGTAGAACCACACCAGGCCCCCATGATCTGACCAACCCCCATGGCAATGCCTGCGCTCCAAAGCACAAGCCCCGAACAGATAAAAACTGTCAGCGCAACAAGATTACTGGTGACATTAAAGAGCTTAGTCTGAGCCGTCGCCTGCTTGAGGTCAAGCCCAAGTAACAGCACTAAAACAATTGTCCAGAAACTTCCTGTCCCCGGACCAAAAAACCCGTCATAAAAACCAAGAAAAAAGCCAAAGACGATGTAAAAAAGTGGCGGGCTCAGCCTGTTTGGCCGCGGCTTAACACCAAGCTGAGGAGAAAAAATCGTATAAACAAAGAGGACAAGCAGCAGTACAATGATCAGGTTTTCCAGAAAATCAGCACTGAAGAACTGCACAGCAACAGCGCCAAACACAGCTCCCAAAAGGGCAGATCCGATCCCTGTAAGCAGCTCGCGCGGAGCCATTAAGCCACGCCGGGTATAATTCATTGCCGCGGTTAGACTCCCACAGGAGCTCTGCAGCTTATTTGTGGCCAGTGCCTGATGGGGAGGGATCCCCACCGCGAGCAAAGCCGGGACAGAGATGATTCCACCACCCCCTGCAATGGAATCAATGAACCCGGCTACTATTCCGGCACCAAACAGGATCCCAAGAATGGGTAAATCAAAATCCATGCAGTCTCACTTGTGGCCTCTGCGTCTCTATATAGAGCTATTCAGGTCGAGCCAGCGTCACAACTTCACCCAGGGATGTATACTGAGGGCCACCAAGTCGGCCCACGGGATTAAGTGTCATGGGTGATATTCTCAAACTCTCTGCACTCTGTTCAGTGACAGCCTCATCAACCACATACACATGCTTGATTTCCCCTAAGATCATCGCATACGGCCCATTACCAATTTCCCTTATTTCATATAGACTACAGGCCATGGCAACGTTACTCTGCTTGAGCCGGGGCAGCTTTGAACCTTTAAAGTCTGTCAACTCAAGACCCAACTGCGCAACCTCTGACACACCAGCTTCAAGGGTTGCAGCACTACTGTTCATCGGTTCCAACTGCTCCCATGACGCAATATGTATCACAAAATCATGCCGCGCCTTAATATTTGCTCTGGTATCCTTAAGAGTGCCATCTGGCTTCTTACTCACTGAAATCATTATCAGGGGCGGATCGCTACATATTGGCGCAAAATATGAAAAAGGCGCCAGATTGAAGCTGCCGTTTTCATTTTCAGAAAGTACCCAGGCAATGGGGCGGGGCATGATTGTCTGCGCCATTATAGAATACACCCTTGCTGGTTCCTGCGTGGAAAGATCAAAAATCATAATCACCTCAACAAATGAACAATTAGCTGCACGATACTTAACAACAAGACACGAAAATCCCTCCCCTGTCAACGCAGCAACAACAGATAGAGAACTGCCAGACCTATTTGCATCAGGGCAAACGGTAACGCCTTCTTAATAAACCCGGTGAATGACAGCGTAAGTTTATGTTTGTGAATAATGGTTACAGCGACCAGCGTGGATGCTGAACCAATAGGGGTGATATTACCGCCAAGATTTGCCCCGAAGATAACCGACCACCACAGGGATGAATCTCCTGCAACCCCCCGGGCAGAAAGAATTTTGGCAAGCATCGCAGACAAAGGGATATTATCTGTTACCGAACTGAAAACCGAGGAGGCCAGCAGCAGCGACACCAAGCCTCCGGCACTGTTGCCGTCCCCCATGAGTACACCGACCCCGCGACCGATCAGCTCAAGAACACCGGCATGTTCCATTACATTGATAATGACAAATAAAAAAATAAAAAACAAAATAAGATCCCAGTCAATAGCCTGATAAAAAGGATCTACTTCATGTTTAAAACGGAGCAACACAATAATTGCAAAACTCATGGCGACAAAACCCAGGCCAAGATCCTGAATAACAGGGGTAATCGAGGTCGCGGCAATTGTACCAATAAATATGACCAGCATCACTGCGGCAAAGAGAAAAAACCCTCGACTCTCAATAGAATCGTACTCATCAAAGCTTTGGACAAGCTCAGCGGCATCACGTTTTTCCTGAACATTGCCACTGGAACCAATAGCAAAAATTTTTGCACCAAGCAGTAAGGTCGCAATGGTCGATACTGCCACATAGGGACTTGCCCGGATAAAAAACTGGGTAAAACTGATCCCTGCGGTATTACCCACAATAATATTTGGTACTGAGCTGATCAGGGTAAGCAGTCCGCCGACATTGGTGAGTAGCCCCTCAATGAGCAAAAAACCAAGGAGTTTGTTTCTATGGTTGAGCTTACCAAGGGATACAGCAGTAAGAGATCCCACAATAATCATGGCAGTGACGTTGTTGAGCACTGCAGAAAAAACCACAGTCATCATGCCGTAATACCAGAGCAGTTTCAGGGGATCACCCCCTGAAAGCTTGGTCAGCCGGATGGCAAACCAGCTGAACAGGCCTGAACGGGAGGTCACATCCACAAACAGACTTGAGCCGATAATTATCGCAATAACTTCCCAGTCAACAGCCTCTATGTACACTGGCATGTGGAGGGTATGGCCGCCCGGTAACACCACATCACCAAAGGGAATAAGGTGCAGAAGCGAAGCAATAAACAAAGACAAAATAGCAAACATGCCAACAATGATAGATTTTTTGGCATGGATTTTTTCCTCCAGGGCAAGGGAAAGAATCATTGCCGCCAGCAGCGCACTGAACCCCCACGTCACGCCCTGACTGCACGGGTGTATTACCTGTTCCATATTCACCTCAGATCATCAGGAGAGGAACCTGGCGCAACTCAACCGCCAAAGGATAGGCCACAGAATTCATCGCCTGCTGGCCTTCATCGTTGGCATGCATGACCAGAAGATCAAGCTGCCGGGATTCTATCTGCCTCCGGTATTCAACAACGCCGTTGCCAAGACTGACCATGGAACGTACGTCCAGGGTACTATTCTGCTCTTTAAGAATATCGGCACAGCTTAAAAAATAGTCTTCAGGCTCCTTAAGCAGTTGTTGTGCAAGCCGGGTACGTGCCACTTCAGTATCAAGGGCCTCAATTTTGCCGATGGCATCAATATAGCGATCAAAAATATATTTATTTTCTACATGACTCAAAAACAACGTTCCGCCCGGCTGGGTAAGACGGACAGCATAGTTTATGAGATCATGGTTGATTGCCACCATATCAGTAACAACCATCACCTCTCTGGTATCCTGCATGGCGTGATCTGCCGCATATCCGGCCTTGGGATGAGGGAGAATCAGTACTGGTATCGTTGTTTTCTGGATAAGGACATCAAGATGCTCACCCAGAGAATGGGGAAAGCGCCAGGCGCCGGAATGCAAATTACGGTAGCTGCAGATGAGATCCAGCGCATATCCATCAACACGTTCCAGCAAATCTTCGGTTGTTGTAAAATCACCGGCAGTGAGCAGAAAACAATCCCAACTATCTTCCGGCCCCAGGATGGAAAGAAACTGCTGCACTTCTTTTTTAAAGACAAGGGCTTCTTCCGGCGGAAGATCTGTAATCAACAGTACAGAAGACAGAGAAATTTCCCGGTATTGCAAACGTTCTTTTACCG
Source organism: Candidatus Desulfobulbus rimicarensis (assembly GCA_008633435.1). Taxonomy (GTDB): domain Bacteria; phylum Desulfobacterota; class Desulfobulbia; order Desulfobulbales; family Desulfobulbaceae; genus Desulfobulbus_C; species Desulfobulbus_C rimicarensis. Next base: position 11,839 of record RKSL01000107.1, read on the forward strand.
AAGAGCGAAAGATACTTTCAAACTGATCTACATTGGCCATATTTTTTCTCTGTTAAAACAAGACATACCTCTAACTCTTTGAGAAAAGCACATGAGATTATCACAATAATGACAGGGGAACGACGAGGTCACAGGAGGATACAGAACAAAGGGTTCTGACAATAATCACGACTATCCGAGGGCAATGGTTACCAGATTCGAACCCGTCCGGTATCCACATGGACAAAATCAGACTTGGCATAATAACCAACACCTCCACGTTTGAGACTGATTGCACAATCTCGCAGCTGGCAGGTTTTTTGACCGGACAGCCGGATGTCGATGGCCTTCCCCTCCATGTGCAAACTATGACGAGCCACTTTGCTGCTCTTTTTACAAAGAGCCATGTTTGTCGCAGGAGAACGATAACCAGAAATCACTTCATACCTGCCCATCCCACCCATTTCCTGCTGGATCTTCCAAAGAATGTCCAGTACTCCAGGATCAATGACATGCACATCTTCTGTCCTGAAATCACGCAGATAATAGTTTATGCGTTGCAGGGCATCATGGTCATACCTGCCATTACCAGCATAAATTATATCAAGAGATTCGTTGGTGTGGGTGTGGTAAAAAGAGAGAGAACGCTGCTGCTTGTCGGCCCAGGCTGGAACAGCCTGCAGAAAGCATAAACCTATCATGGCTTTCAGCCCGGATGAAAGAAATTCCCGTCGATGCATAGAAGTCCCTAAATGTGTGCTGTAGACAGTTATAAACCAGCATGGCTGGACCATAATCGCCAACCACAAAAAGCTATGAAAGTCGGTCACTGCGGCATGGCAGGCTCACAGGTGCTACGGCTTTCGGATCAACCAGCATGGCTGAACCATAATCGCCAACCACAACCACCTATGAAAATTGGTCACTGCGGCGTGGCAAGTTCACAGGTACTGCGGCTTTCGGATCAACCAGCATGGCTGAACCACAATCGCCAACCACAAAAAGCTATGAAAGTCAGTCACTGCGGCATGGCAGGCTCACAGGTGCTTCGGCTTTCGGATCAACAATCGAAGCAACCTTAAAAAAACCAACGTCTGTTTATCAAGTAAATTTAAAGAGATCTGTCAACAACTAATCGTTTGCTACCGTTTGCCGTAGGCGCCCAACTCTTCAAGAATGCCACCAAATAACTCCTCATAATCGGGGATAGCCTTACGTAAAATAAGGTCTAAATGATCTACATCCTGTTCAGCAACAACCAGATTGGCACTATGGGCAAGGGCCTCAAGATCATATAAACTGCGTAACTCGCCACCGATGAGAATATAAAAAATATAGCGTCTTCTATCCATGGACATTTGACGCATATAGGCATGAAATTCGGAATCTGCCAAAGCCCCTTGTTCATAATCAACATGAAATGCGATGCAGGCAAAGGTCACAAAACGCATTTGCTCAAGTGCTTCCTGTACCGAATCTACCGTCACAACCAGATAACCGACAGCCTCCATGGACTGTTGAATTTTCTGCCTCCCGGCTGAATCTGGATGCAGAACAAGAGCCATGGGTACATCTTCCACTTTTTCTTCATCTTCAAACTGCCCTGCTTTGAGCCAATCTGGATTCGGTGGCCCTGGAGGCGTGACGCCCTGTTCCACTGGAGACTCTGTTGTAACGGAAGCTGCGAGTTTGATACTCTTCTTGCACTGAGGGCATTTAATTGTCAGATGTTTACCTGGAGCCAGAGCCTTGAAGGCTTGGTCAATCTTGGTGCGCTGGGCATCGCTTAACTTCAGGGCAACCTGGCAATGGGGACAGTTATTCATCATTTATTCACTCCGAAATAGTATTTGCCATTGCAGCTCTTTGCACGCATAAGGCGGGGGACAAAACCTTGAGAATATGAGGGGTGAAAAAGTCGTTGAGCAGTGATGCAACACGTGCTTGCGACAGTCATTCGTCAAGGCACCTTTAAGACCAGCTGTTACCATAGGGATCATCTTCTTCCTGTTCCAGATGCAATCCGTCAATATCTGAGGTTTTCTCCCCTCGTGCTGACTTAATAGTATCAAGTCCGCGTTTAAGCTCAGTCTTATGGGACGAATACGCGATGGCTGACTCCTCGGTTATCAGTCCCTGCTCATACAGCGAAAGAAGATGCTGATCAAAGGTACGCATGTTATGGGTAAATCCTTCTTTCAACACATTATAGAATGTTTTTTCTTCGGTTTCTCCGTTGATCAACAAGTCTTTAATACGCAGACTGGTACACAGGATTTCCATGGCCGCAACCTCCCCCTCCCGATGCGAGGCAAAAGGCGCTGACTGACTACCCAAC
>RKSL01000108.1 GCA_008633435.1 Candidatus Desulfobulbus rimicarensis
ACAGTTATACTTTTCAAGGTCTTCAATGTGCGGAGCATTGGAACTCAGAGCATCCTCGTTGACGATAACCTTCAGGTGGGGATGATCCCGTCGGAATTTTTCTAAAAGCCTCTTGATGGCATTTCGTTCACAGTCCATCTTGGTCTCTCCATCCATCTTTCTGATTATTTCCGGACAGAGGGGGATGACTACCTTGAAATAGGGATGGACAATGGCCGCACCCACGGCCTGCAGGTAATAGGTAACTTTTCCGGACCGGCTGACCTTCTTCATACATGCGTCTGAATAGAGTTTACTGGATGAAAAATAACCGGTGCCGTCGAGATTGAGCAGGTAACAACCTTGCATGAAAACCATCTGCTCCAAAGCTTTACCCCGTTGCAACTGCCTGAATGCATCTTTAAACAACGGCCTGAGATCGTTGGGATCAACACCGTCTAAAATTTCACGCATGGAGGTATCACATGGTATGCTGCCCATGCCGTAAATAGTCATGAGATTATGCGGCGCTTCAATCCTTCGCTCATCAGGTAAGCGAAGACTCCGAAGGCCAGTAACGAAGGATCCTTGAGAGAAAACATGGCAAATCCGGACATGAGGGCATCACCCAGGGAATGTTGAACATTGCCTGGCCGGTGGTCACCAATCTTATCAAATCCGGTTTTCATGGTCGCAAACAGAGCATCGGCGTTTAAATGCTTGCGCAGCTTGATTTCTTTCCTGCGCGCGATATCTCTGTTGTGTGTTTTCACAATGGCTTTAATTTGGTTCGACATGGCTGCCTCCTTGTAAGTTGTTGTTTTTCTTACAAAAAGGCGAAAATCGCTAACTCTTTGATATGTCAAGGAAAATTCAGATATTTTGCATTATTTTTCAAAATGTTTACGAAACCTATTTTAATACATCACGCTATTGCGTCGTTTGAGACCTCTCCGGGAATTGCTGTGTTCACGGTAGCCTCAAGTAAAAAAACTGAAGACTGTTTTTCACACGTTACAGCCAGCCGCATATGAAGAATGTCAAACTCTCTATGCTGCGGGCAGTATCGTTAAATCCCACGAGGCGTTTCTGGAGTGCTGGATTTATGCGTTTTCAACAATTACTCATCGGCCTCTTCATTGCAGCCTCTATTATGCCTGTGTCCCAGGCCAAATCTCACGTCATTGCCAGTCAATATGATCCTGTCCAGGGTACGTCCCTTTACCGCTGGTGCACCCAGATATCCTTTTACAAAGGGTTGCAGATCATTATTGACAACAAAAACAACAGGATACTTTATCGGCAGGGAGAAAAAGCAAAGTTTACCCCTGCGCTTCTTCAACTTGCTCACCCCCATGCGCTTGTGTATAACCCTTTTGACAATCGCTATTACCTGGCCGATACCGACAACAACCGCATTGTTGTCTTTGACAGCCTCATCTCACCCAGGAAAATTACCACAACATCAATCATAGCCGGGACAGCCCTTGTTCGCCCCCATGATATAACTGTTGATCCGAAATCCGGCTGGATCTATTCGCTCAATCCAAGATCGACAATTGTGTTCAGATTCAAGGGGATAGGCAAAGAAGAAAGCCGCCTCGACCTCTCAGACCAACTGGGCTATGCCCGCGCCCTGTCATTGATCGACGGCCGACTCTATGTCGTAGGCTCTGCCCAGGGTCGCATCCTGGAGATTACGGATTTTGACAAACAGATATACACAATCCACCAGTCTGCGGGAAAAATCAAAATTGCGGCCGCCGGTAACTGGGAGCGTACAGGACTGGTGTTAAATGATATTGAATTCTTCCAGGGGTTTTGGTACGCAACTTCCTATTTCTGCCCAAAGGCATCATTGCCGGGGCAGGATTACAACCAAAATAAGCTGATCCGTTTTAAAACCTGGCAGGACTTTGAAAAAGGCAACTGGGAAGACCTCAGTTCGCAACTTCCAGACACGCTTGTTCCCTATTATTTAACTGTCCATGACAAAACTTTATATATCCCTCTTTACAATCATCACACGCCCGGAAAAGGCGACTGTATTTACCGCTTATCCTCTCAAAAGCACTGGGAGAACATCCTTCATCCCAAGCATTACCCTTCTGAGAATTACCAGCTTGTGCCTGTCCAGAAATGAGCAATTTCGTTCAAAATCAGGTAAGCGCAGACTCCGAGCAGTTTTTTTGAGCAGGACGCAGAGTTTGGGCGAAAGGGCCATTTCTGGACAGGCACCAGCTTACCTGCATCGCAAAAATGCTGCCTGCATCACCATGGGGCTTTCAAAAACAGCATTTTCATTACCCCACTCGGTATAACCAAAAGGTACCCAGTCGCCTTGCCTTGCCCAGTCCTGATAACCAAATCTCCAGCCACACCATTTGTCCCGGCTGTTATACGCTTTTTCAGGGCCATAATAGACAAAGGTCAAGCCCTGGTCTTTTTCAGCCACCCGACTGGCACCGATGAATATTCTGTCTGCCCCTCTTGTCCTGGCTTCTTCCTCTACAGCCCGGGCAATGTGCAGACCGTTTTCACCAGCTGGAAGCCAGACCAGAAGATGGGCAAAGACCTGGCAGGTAACCGGCAGTTGATCGGCCTGGAAAGTGGGGATAGCAACAGATGTTGCCGCATATTGCACTCCCCTGTAACGGGGTAATTCCTTACCGCCGCAGCCCGAAAGCCCCAACAGCACCACTATCCACAGCATAAAACGCACAAAGCCTGACATCTCCGTCTCCCATTAAAATTTTTTACAGCTTTTTTCCGGAATACCTTACATACTTTGTTGTTTGCCTGGCGATTATGCTCCCGGCATGGAACAACATGACATAACAGTGTCTTGAACAAGCGACACCATACAAAAACAGGAGTTCTCCAGGAAGGCAAGAGGAAAAACAGACAACCCTGCAGGCAGACGGTTTACTGCTGCTGGCTGCACGTAAGTGATCAGGGGCAGCATATTCGCACGATCCCGACTTGCCGCATAGAGAGGGTTATACGCTCCAGGTCATTGCTCAGAAAAAGCACCTCCCTCCCATGCAGCAATACTGCTCTCCATGGAGTCTACCTTTGCGGCTCTTGGTGGATGGATCTTCCTGGGCGAACATCTTTCCCTGCGAGGGCTGTTGGGCGGCGAACTCATGCTTGCTGGTATGGTTTGGTCACAAATCCGTTTACAAGGGAAAAAAGCAGTCATTGACGCCCGGGCAATCACATGCTACATTTTCAGGTAACCGTTTACCAGCACCCCTGCTTCGTCCGATCAGGTCTCCTCGCATAGGCGGGCTATAGCTCCCTTGGTGAACGGTTACATTTCCAGTACGCTACATTCCCTCTTATTCATTCAAGCAACACAACAGGCGGGGCAACAAATGAAAAAAATAGAGCTTGCAGAGACACGGGAATTCAACCCCATGGGCATGAAGAGTATTGTCCTTCACGACTCGGAGCATTTTAAAATTCTCAACTTTAATATCAATGGCGGCAGCACCTTTCCGGTTCATTCACATGACCTTGACGGTCAGCTGAGTATTCTTGTGATTGAGGGAGAAGGGGCATTTCTTGCCGATAACAACGAAGCAATTCCAGCAAAAACCGGCGACATGCTGGTCTCTGATATCCGTGAGCCCCACGGCGTTCGAGCAGACACGGACATGCGTATAGTTGTCACAATTGCCCCTCCGATCTAAAAGAGACAACAGCAAAGGATACGAGAAAATTTCGGCATTATCCCCACGCTGGAGCATGGGGATAATGCCGGACATGCATGGTTCAAAGTCTTCGTTATCTGTTACGGCTGGCAATCCTGACCCAACCATACCGATTTACCCGTGGTTCACTGGTATCTTTCCCCAGGTCTCCAGCCCGCCCGAACCCGGGATGCGGGAATCCTTCCTGAAGAGCTCAACTCTTATTTGTTCAGACACCAGGCATAGGCATTCTGGAACATCTGCAACCATGGCGAAACCGCAAGCTGCTTCATCTCTTCGGGCAGCCAATGACATTGCCAGGGGAGAAATGCGCGTTCTGGATGTGGCATCATGGCCAGGTGACGACCATCCGGGGAGCAGAGACCTGCAAATCCGTCTGGAGAACCATTGGGATTAAAGGGATATTTTTCCGTTGCCTCACCCGCGTCATCTGTATACACAAGCGGGATAAGCCCCTCGCCAACAACCTTGGCACGAACCTCGTTATCAGGAAAGACAAGTTTCCCCTCACCATGATCCACATGGATGCCAAAAACCAGTTCAGACATGCCCTTGAGCATCATTGCCGGAGAGTCCAGCACCTGTACTGTTGTCCAGCGCGACTCAAAACGGCCGGAATTGTTATGGACAAAGCGCGGCTGCACCTGCGGAGCAAGCCCCTGCCAGGGAACCCAGCCAAGCAGCCCGAACAGCTGGCAGCCATTACAAATTCCCAGAGTAAAGGTATCCAAACGATTGTAAAACTGATCAAACATTGCTCGTAAACGAGGATTAAAAAGAATTGTCGCAGCCCACCCCTTGGCCGATTCCGGCACGTCAGCGTAAGAAAAGCCGCCCACAGCTGCAATCCCACGAAAACCATCCAGGGTGATTCGTTCTGCCAGGAGATCACTCATGGTGATATCCCACGGCTCAAAACCAGCGGCAAAAAAAGCGGCACTCATTTCGCGATCCGAATTGGAGCCTTCATCGCGAAGAATGGCAACCCTGGGCTTGTCTGCAGTCTTGAGCAGATTCTGGGCAGAGGGCAAAGGCTGGAAGGGCAAATGATACGTCGGCCCCTTACGCGCATAAATGTTCTGTTTTTCTTCTTCGGCACAGGCCGGGTTCATTTGCAGTTTTTCAAGCTGAAATGAGGTTTCCTCCCATTGCTGGCGAAGAGTGCGCATATCCTCGTCCAGCACAACATTGCCGTTGTGGCGTACTGATATCTGCATTGCCGGGGATGATACGCCCAGCTCAACCACATCGAGTTGCGCTCCGGTAAGCGTCTCCATGACCGCCCTGAGATTGTCCTCACTGCATTCAAGCACCAGCCCCAGCTCTTCGCTAAACAGCAGAGAGAGAATATCCGTGTCACCCTCCAGTACAATATCAAGTCCCACGTTGCCGGAAAAAGCCATTTCAAGAAGCGTCACAATCAGACCGCCATCGCTGCGATCATGGCCGGATGCAATCAGCCCCTGGTCAATCAGGTTCTGTACTGCGTCAAATCCACGTCGGACAAGGGCTGGATCATCCATATCCGGTGCTTCATTACCCAACTGAGCAAAGGTCTGGGCAAGCGCGGTGCCGCCCAGCCGGTTCCTGCCCGGAGCAAGATCAACAAGCAGCAGTCTGGAACCGGGCTGTTTGATGTCCGGGGTGATAACCCGGGTAATATCGGTCATTGCCGCATAGGCAGATATCACCAGTTCACGGGGGGATTTTACGGTTTCATCGTTGACCATGGTTGCCATGGAGAGCGAATCCTTGCCTCCGTCTACGGCCATACCTGTGGCAATCATCGCATCGCGCATGGCCCGGGCAGCGTCATTGAGCGCTGCGCCTTCACCGGGAAGTTTGGGTGCCCACATCCAGTTGGCAGAACATTTAACCTGTTCCGGATCATCAATCCTGGCCCAGACAAGGTTGGTCCAGGCCTCCCCCACGGCCATACGGGCTCCAGCTGCAGGATTAACAAGCATCTTAATCGGCTGCTCACCAATTGCCGTAGCAATGCCGGTAAGTCCAAAATGAGACTGGGCAACCACAGCAACGTCAGCCACTGGAAGCTGCAACGGCCCGCAACATTGCTGCCGGGCAACCAGTCCGGTTACAGCCCGATCAACCTTACTGACCAGAAACCGCTTGGATCCAATCGAGACCAACCGCAACACCCGGGAAAGGGCATCGCGAACACTCACGTCATCGGGCAGTTGCACAGGGGGCAACTGCGGATCAAGACGGGTGTCGGTAAAGGTTTTCTGGGGGATATCGCCAAGAACTTCGTTAAGTTCCAGATCAACCGGTGTAGAATTATCCTGTTCATCGTGCACTATAAATCTCAAATCTCCGGTCACCTCGCCAAGCACCTCACAGGCGACCTTCTCCCTGGCACAGATGGCTTGAAACCTGTCAATATTTTCCGGACTGATCAAAAACCCGTTACGTTCCTGATATTCTGCCACATAAATTTCAAGCACAGACATGGTAGGGTCGCCCACCCGGATATTGCGGATCTCGATTCTACCACCCGAATGCTCAACCAGCTCTTTAAGCACATTTGCCGGCCCGCCTGCGCCCTGGTCATGGATCACATCGATCAGCGTTTTGTCACCCATCTCGTTGCAGGCACGGATTACCCGATTCATCTTCTGCTCCATCTCGGCATCACCACGCTGGACAGCATTAAAATCCAGTTCTTCGGCGTTTTCGCCCTGGAGCATGGACGATGCCGCACCACCGCCAAAGCCTACCCGGTAGGCCGGGCCGCCGACCTGGACAATGATCATCCCCTGCTCTTCTTTATCCTTTTCGATGTGTCGATCATCAATCTGACCAAGACCACCGGTGAACATGATGGGCTTTAAAAATCCCCATCGCTCACCATTGGCAAGACGCATATCAAAGGATCGGGTAAACCCCTGAATCAGTGGTTCGCCAAACTTATTACCATAATCAGAAGCACCATTGCTGGCCTCGATTTCAATGGTCAGGGCAGAGGCAAGATTTGAAGGACAGACAAACTCCTCTTCCCAGGGCTGCGGATAACCGGGAATATGTAATCCGGCCACACAGTACCCGGCTGTGCCAGCCATGACAAAACCGCCTTTACCCGTGCCCTGGACATCACGAATACGGCCGCCAGTACCGGTTTCAGCACCGGGAAAAGGTGCTACTCCGGTGGGAAAATTATGGGTTTCAGCGGTGAGCAGTGCATGATAACGCACGGCAACCGGAATAAGCGGGGTCGACTCTCCCGGCGTTTGGGGATGGAGGACTGTAATATCGTGCCCTGCCACCACACTGGAATTATCTTTAAAAGCAATCAATGACCCGCTGGGGTTTGCGGTCAGGGTTGCGGTGACGACTTCAAACAGTGTGCCCTCTTCCTCTTTGCCGTCGACAATCTGTTTACCTCTGAAAAACCCATGCCTGGAATGCTCGGAGTTGGCATTGTTGAGATCCATGATCTCAACAATGGTGGGATTGCGGTCATGTTTGTTGACAAAATACTCATAATAGAAATTCCGATCCCATTCATCCATGGAAATACCTGGAATTTCCTGGAGCACATCCGGCCCTTTGGTTTTCATATCGACCTCATAGACAGGCTCGGGTTCGATGCCTGTCTCAAAGGTATTCAGGGGCTCGGGATAATGACATTCGGTCATCCGGTCATGGTGGGCAGCAATAAACTGCTCAATATCTTCACCCACAGGAACCAAATAGCGCCGGGACCGCTCCACCCGGCTCACGCAGTCAAGCCCTGTGGCCCGGCAGATGGAAACCATGTTGGATGACCAGGCGGTTGCAAAGTTCAGACGCGGCCCCACCTCCACAACCCGCTCTCCTGCAAGACAGGGAGTTGCAGAGACAGTGTCTTTTAAAAACCCCTCTGCCAGCAGCAGTCTTAACTGGTCAAGTTCGTTATCGGACAATGGCCGTGAAGATTCAATATTAAAGCAGTAGGCCCTGGTTGAATCTATGCTTCGATATAATTGGGTGACAATCATGATTTGCTCCCGGATGGAGGGGTTGATAAATACTCACCAGAACACCTGGTTAAAACAACCAGTACATTAACAGAATAACAGAAATACCTGTGCAGCAGAATCTTCAGTAACGGTAGTACAATTTGACGACACGCATTGCAGCTAAGGGTACATGACAAGAGATAAAAAGTTTATCATTTTCCCCCCTGCACTGCAATGAAAGAGCGCGCCTGGGCAGATAATTCCTGTGGGCTATTTTTCCATTGTCAAAATATCCGAGCGGGTAAAGAGTACTGACACGGAGACATCCATCATATTTGTCGTGAGAAAACGACGAATCTTGTCCACGCCGTCACCATCTTCACTGTCAATAATCACAATAATTTTGACAAGTATTGCGCCAAACTGCATGACTTCCTCTATGGCTCTGATAACCAGGCTGCCCGACAGTACAACATCCGCGGCTATCGCTACCCGGTCGCCCTCTTTTATGCGGGATTCCAGCCAGCGGGGATCATGGAGGTTGCCCACTTTTTTGGCTGACTCCCGGATATAAAACACGCCAATTTTCCTTAAAAATGCTGCCCGGCAAATCACAGAGACAAGACCATGCCCTGGCCCTCCAAGGGCGCAGATATCCAGGTCTTTAATCTCGTCAAAAAGCAGCTCCCCGGCCAGCTCTACCCCCCTGTGTTTAAGCGAGATCTCCAGAAAATCAAAATAGCGGGCAACGATTTTTGACGGGGTTTTAAAATGGCTGTCTGTTTTAAATGCTCTGGTGGCAATGAGCTGCCTGAGTTCGTTTTTTGCAGTTGACATAACGATGTTTTATTTCCCGGGCAGAGTACAGATCCACCTGCCGGAGGGTTTCACCTGTTCTCTAAGTATATGTTGATTATAAGCGTTAAGAAGATCGTCTTTTTTGAGCAATCCCACCACCTTTTTCTGTCCACCCGGGGCTGTCACCGGTAAAAAAGAGACATGGTGGCTGGCAAAAAGGGCAAACGCCTCTTCCATATTCTGTCCGGCGTCAACACTGATTACCGGACTGGTCATCAAATCCTGGGCAACAATATCTTCTTTACTGGCAGTAGGGTCGGCAAGTAGCGCCCTGATATCGCGCAGGGTCAGGATCCCGGCCAGGTTGTCCTGTTCGTCCAGCACAACAAAATGGGGATAGGGACTGTTCAGAATTTCGCTGACCAGATCGTGAAACGGCGTTCGGGTGCGCAGAAAAGGGAAATCCGGGCTCAGATAATCTTTAATCTTCATCTGCCGTAAACGGTTGGCATCATGACCCCGCACAATACGGATATCCTGCATGAGCAGTTTGGTTTCATAAATAGAATGGCCATGGAGCAGCCGAACTACGATAATCGCAGGGATACAGGCGGTCATCAGGGGGAGAACAATCTCGTAATTATAGGTCAGCTCAAAGATGGTGAGAATAGCTGTGATCGGGGCAAGGGTTGTGCCGGCCACAACAGCCCCCATCCCAACCAGGCCGTAATGGGCAGGAGACAGTGGCATATCAGGCCAGATAAGCTGGGCAGCAGAGCCGATCATCGATCCCAGGGCAGCCCCAAGAAAAAGCGACGGTGCAAATATGCCGCCACTCATCCCGGATCCCACACAGGCACTGGTGGTTACCAGCTTGGCCAGCAGCAGAAGTACTGCTCCGGCAAAGACAACATGACCATGCAGAATATCATTGATTGTGGCATAGCCCACCCCGAGAGCCTCAGGCTTAACCAGGCCAACAACACCAACAACAAGGCCACCGAGTACCGGGGTCAGCCAGACAGGAACCCGATGGTTTTCAAGAAAACGGGTAAGCCCGAACACAAAGGCCATGAAAAGCAGGCTGAACAAGCCTGCCGCAATGCCAAGGCCAAAATAGAGCAAGAGTTCAGCAGGATGGGCAAGGGTGAAAAAGGGAATATGAAAAACAGTCTCATCAGACCAGAAAAGTTTGGAGACCACCGTTCCGGTCACTGCGGCAATAACGATATTGGAGAGCGAGGAAACTTCCAGATCAAAGAGCAATACCTCAACGGCAAACATCGTTCCAGCCATGGGAGCCTGAAACGTCGCGGCAATGCCTGCTGCCGCGCCACAGGCAACGGCCAGACGGCGGTGGTCCGGGCCAAGACGAAACAACTGGGTTAGAGACGAGCCAATGGATGAGCCGATCTGCACAATCGGCCCCTCACGCCCTACTGACCCTCCGGCAGCAATAAACGTTGCCGTGGCAAGACTTTTTATCAGGGTGACCCGGTGTCGTATAATGCCATCCCGCAAGGCCAGTGCAGACATTACCTCAGGCACCCCAGGCCCTCTCACCTCAGGAGCAAAAAAAGCAAGCAGCGGCCCCATGACCAGCCCGGCTACAACCGGCACCCCAACCTTAAGCCAGACCGAGGCCTGCTGATACTGTTCAAGAAAACCACTGCCCGACCAGATTATCCCGGTTTCAAAGCCGATAAGCCAGCGGAAAAACACCGCTCCCAATCCGGCAAGTGCGCCGAGAACAAGGGCCAACAGCAGCGGAAAAATAATGTCGCGAAAATTTTGCTCAAGCCTGTTCAACGTCTTTTGCCTCCAGCTCAGAACATCTTCCTAGTGTCTGTTCCAAAATGAGGATTTTTGTTCGAGGTCAGGTAAGCGACTGACGGGAGACTCCGAGGATTACGAAAAAATAAGCGCAGGCCGGATATTCCCAGCATTATTTTTTGCGCATGACGCAGAGATCGGACAAAAAGACCATTTTGGGACAGGCACTTCCTAACAGCTGTGGCAAATGCCGACTGCGGAAAAAAAATAGCGTTTGCCAAGGAGTTGTTGCAAGCGGGCTCCATATTCAAGCCCTGTACAATGACCGGCGCCCAGATGATGCACCGCAAAAGGTTCAAGAGCAGCAACAGTTTTTTCAAACTGCCCCGGCTCGCCATATCCCAGGTGAGTACCGCCAATAACCGTATGGATGGGACGTCCCGGCAGCTGCGTGGTCACATGGGTAAGAATATTAATTACGCCCGAATGGGCGCAGCCAAGGATGATCACCAGCCCCTTTTCAGTATCAATAACCAAGGATTGATCATCAAGGAGCCTGTCAGGGACAAGCCCCCCTGCACGAGAAGGGGTTTTCATGTGCGGATCAACCTGCTCAAACGGGGTTAATCTCGGAATCTCTCCGCTCAGATATATATCATCTGCAATCCGGGTAAATGTTTTCACAAAGCAAAAACGTGCGCCCAGCGACTCAAGATAACGCCGTTTAAAACGGATGCCAATTTCACGGCACTCCTGATCATCTATCCAGTAACGGTCGAGAAAACAGTCTTCATGGCAATGGATGTCAACGGGGCCGCAGCGTTTTAACACGTCAGGAAGCCCAGAGGTATGGTCATAATGGCCATGACTCAGCACCACAGCGTCGAGACGGGCAAGATCTATGCCCAGAATTCGGCTGTTATTGGTGATTCCCAGCCCCTGACCGGTATCAAAGAGGATGGAACGGTCATCCACGTCAGCGTGCACTGCCCAGCCATGCTCGCCGATCAAATCTCGGGAGCCGGCAACGGAATTTTCACAAAGTACGGTCAGTCTACAGCTTGTCGAGGCCATCTTCCTACTCCACTTGTTCCCCAAATACCCTTTTCTTCAAACCAGCTCACTCATCACTCTATTAGCCAGCAAAAACCCCGTTGGCGTGAGCTGCAGCCTGCCGCAATTCAAGACAATCAACTCCTGATCTACAAGACGCTTGAGAACCGTGCCGTAATAGTCAACAGGGTGAAGCGAAAACCGTTGCTCCAGTGAAGAAACGGCAATACCGCAGCTCATGCGCAGCCCCATGATCACTGTTTCACGAAAGCGTTGTTCCCTGGTCAGTCTTTCCTGCTCCGTAATCACCGACTGTCCGGATTCCACCAGCTTGCAAAACCTGGCAACATCGGTAATTGCAGTTGTCCGCTCACCGGAGCAACAGGATACTGCTCCCGGTCCAAAACCAAAATAGGATCCATTGAGCCAGTAGTTACTGTTATGCCTGCACTCATATCCCGGCCGGGCATAATTTGAAATCTCATAGCGATGCAGCCCTGCTTTCTGCGTGGCTTCAAGGCTGTATTCCATCATGGCAAGCACTTCCTCTTCAACCGGAAGATTGAGTTGCCCTTTATCCTGCTGACGACAAAAAGGTGTATCCGACTCTATGGTCAACTCATACATCGAGAGATGGTCAGGCGCTAAATCCACAGCCTGATCCAGTGTATTACGCCAGCCTGCTGCGCTCTGTCCGGGAAGGCCATACATCAGATCCAGGCTCAGGCTGGTAAAACCTGCTCTTCGGGCCAGAACAACACTCTCACGCGCCTCGGCCCCATTATGGACTCTGCCCAGACAGAGAAGCTCGTTGTCATCGAGTGACTGTACTCCAATTGACAGCCGGTTCACCCCAGCCCGGCGCAGGGCGCATAATCCTGCATAATCAATGGTGGCCGGGTTAACCTCAACCGTGATTTCCAGCTCTTCATCAGCGCAGTTAAACTCCTGAATGCATTGTCGGACAAGAGAAACAATTGACTCAGCAGGCAAGACACTGGGAGTACCGCCCCCCAGAAAAAGAGTACGTGGCCGACGTTGCCTGGCCCAGGAAGCAGGAGCCGCCTGGCTGATCTGCCTCAGCACGGCCTTGACAAATCGTCCATACCACGACTTTGCCCCGGCCACAGAATAAAAGCTGCAATAGCCGCATTTCTGCAGACAAAAAGGCACATGGATATACATTCCAAAACTGCCGGAACGGTAGCATGGCGTAAAAGAAGCCATTTCAGCCAAGACTTGCCCGCAACTCCGAGCATTCATCACGCAACCTGTCCATCAGGCCATGATCGGCAAAACTGTATGGCCGGTCACCTTCTCCGATAATCAGATGATCAAGCAGGGTAATATGCATAAACGAACAGATAAGAAGCAGGGTGCGAGTGAGCTGCTCATCCTGGACTGAGGGCTGTAAACTGCCCGAGGGATGGTTATGGGCAACAACCAGGGCAGTGGCATGGCGATCCAGCGCGGCTTTGACAAGTTCCCGAGGGTAAACGGTGTTGACTGTGGCCGTACCCCGGCAGAGTTCTTCTGCGTCAATCACTGCATGGGTTGCATCAAGATAGACCACCATGAACACTTCATGTTTGAGGCTGCGCATGGCATGAATGAGATAATCAGCCACATCCCGGGAAGAGGTCATGTAATTTTTTCCCTGGATACGCTGCTGAAGATACCGACGGGCAACGCCACGGATAAACTGGAGCGCAAAAACATTCTTAGGGCCAATACCCTTGACCTGTTGCAACAGGGCTGGTGAACTGTCAAGAACTTCGGGCAGGCTGCCGCATTCTGCAAGTGCGCTGCGGGCTGCGTCTTTGCAGTCAGAACGGGGAGTGCCAAAGGTGAGAAGAAGTTCAATTATCTCACTGTCGGACAGGGCATCAATGCCTCGCTCAAGAAATTTATCCCGCAACCGCTGTCGGTGACCAACCCCTTTTTGCTGCCATTTGCGTTTATCCACAAGAGGCTACCTGAAAAAATGAGTTTATGCAGAATTACAAACGTATAAAAAAACAACAATACTACTTGAGTTCTTGGGCAAACAGGGTATTGGCCATTTGCGGATTGGCCTTGCCTTTTGTTTTCTGCATGAGCTGGCCAACAAAAAAGCCAATGACCTTGGTTTTGCCATCCCTGAACTGTTGTGCCTGCTCCGGGTTTGCAGCAATGATTTCTCTGACCAGGGTAACCAGCTCCCCCTCATCACTCATCTGCACCAGCCCCTTATCCTTGACAATTTTCTCCGGATCTTCACCGGTGGCCAGCATGTCAGCAAACACTGTTTTAGCTATCTTTCCTGAAATAGTTGCCTTTTCAACCATGGCCAGTAAAGAGGCCAACTGGACAGGCTTTACCGGACAATCATTGATCCGTTCCGAGCCATACTCACGCAACAGTTCTGTCCCTATAAAATTGCTCGCCTTTTTAGGATTGGTATACTCCGCACAAACCGCTTCAAAATAATCGGCAAGCTCGCGGGATGCGGTCAAAATGGTGGCATCATACTCGGGCAGCTCCAGCTCATCCATGAAACGCTGTCTGCGTGCATCGGGCAGCTCGGGCAATGCCTGCCGCACCCGCTCGATCCAGTCATCATCAATGGCCACCGGCACCAGATCAGGATCTGGAAAATAACGGTAATCATGGGCCTCTTCCTTGCCCCGCATGGACTCGGTTCTGGCCTTATCCGGGTTCCAGAGCAGCGTTTCCTGCACTACGCCCCCGCCATCAAGCAAAATATCGCGCTGCCTGCGCTCTTCATATTCAAGGGCCAGCTGCACGTTTTTAAACGAGTTCATGTTTTTTAACTCTGTACGAATGCCGAGTTTTCTCTCGCCCTTGGGGCGCAGAGAAATATTGGCATCACAACGAAAACTGCCCTCCTGCATGTTGCCGTCACTGATATCAAGATAGCGAACAATGGCATGCAGCTTTTTTAAATACGCCACTGCTTCTTCGGGTGAACGCAGGTCGGGTTCGCTCACAATTTCAAGCAACGGGGTGCCGGTTCGGTTTAAATCGACATGGGAGACAGGCTCAAGGTCGTCATGAACAAGTTTTCCGGCATCTTCTTCCATGTGGGCGCGGGTGATACCAATGGTTTTGCGCTGGCCATTCACCTCGATTTCGATCTGACCATGCTCGGCAATGGGCAGTTCAAACTGAGAAATCTGGTAGCCTTTAGGCAAATCCGGATAAAAATAATTCTTCCGGGCAAAACGGTTTTCTTTATTAATGGAAAACCCTGCGGCAAGAGCCAGCTTGATACCGTTCTCCACCACCTGTCGATTAAGCACAGGCAGCGACCCCGGCATTCCAAGGCAAACCGGGCAGGTATGCGTGTTGGGAGGAGCGCCAAAGGCAGTGGAACAACCGCAAAAAATCTTACTTTCTGTTTTCATCTGGGCATGAATTTCCAGCCCGATTACCGTCTCAAATTCCATAATTCTATTTTTATTCTGAAAGTCGCAGCACCTGTGACCGACTTTCATGGTTTGTTGTAGCTGGTAATCTGATCCAGCTATGCTGATTTATCCCAAAACACCATTACTTGAATGATATTACACTTCCACCTGCTCTTGGTGGGGAAACTCCTGCAACATGCGTGTTCAAAATCACTTTCAGCTCAAGCTTGCCTCAACTCTCAAGCGGTACTTCTTCCCCTTCGCTGTTGATCCATCGGCGTAGTTTCACCAGCTCATCAACCCAGTCACCAGAGGCTCTGATATTAATAAACATGGCAAACAGTTCATTAACAAGGGACGTTAAATCTTCAAACAGACTGATTCGCTCAAGAATCTGCCCTTCCAGACTTTCCGGATCATCACCATCATCAGCACCGGCGGTCTTGGGGAGTTTCACACTGCGGAACTCCATGGTGGCCGCAGTCAGGGTGACACTGTATTCAAAATCACCACGGGCAAGACGGATGCGGGCCTGTTCAGGCTTTTTACCAAGGGCAAGACCTGCCCGAGCCTCTTTAAGCTCAGTCTGGAGCCCACGGCAGATGACTTTTTCACTTTCTGCCCCCTCACCATATTCCAGCAGCATGTGTTTTTCAAAAATAACCAGAATATCACCACTGCCAGGCAAGCTGATATTGCCACCACGCTCTTCAGATTTGTACCAGAGCCAGGCCAGAAATTCCTGTCCGATAAAGCGTTTTTCCTGTATCAGATCAACTAAATCCATATATCACGATGCAAGGCTGCCGGCTACAGAGTTCGTCGTTGAATGAACGCTGTAACTGCCTGCCCGTTGCTCCATATTTTTATTGTTTATTCTTGTCGTCTTTTTTAAATTAATATTTCCGGGCGCAGATTATCAAGCCCGGCAACGGCGTTTTCATCGGCAAGATGCAGGGCAGCGTTCCAGGGTATCTGCATAATCAGGGAAAGATCTTCAAAGGTATCCCGAAAAAGATCCTCCAAAAGTGCCAGCGCCTTTCTGCTGGTAGAAAAAAAATAGAGCGTATTGTCAGACAGACTCCAGCAAAGATCATAGACCACCGGAACAGGAGGTGATTTGCGTACCAGTTCAGCGCGTATCCGCTCTTTGATCTCAAGCCTGATATTACGGCTTAATTTGGGCAGCTCCTTTTCTTTTTTAATCCGCTCCTCTTCCTTGGTCGTGTACTTTTTTAAAACTGCCGGCGCGACCTTGCGTTCATCCGCCCGCATGGAGAGAACGACATAATCACCGGCAGCATATGAGCCATAGGCAAAATCAGAATCAAACATATTGGCAACAGAAACCCAGCCAATGGAATATTCATCCAGGGTATCATCTATATCCTGAAAACTATGCGCGACCACTTTTTCCGCCACAAAATCCCAAAAATTTTCCGGTAATTCACCAACTACGGTAAAACGGGTAAATGAAGCACTGCCCGACAATAAACTCATAAAAAC
>RKSL01000015.1 GCA_008633435.1 Candidatus Desulfobulbus rimicarensis
CATGGAGCCTTGAAATTTTCCGACCATCCCCGTGCACTGGTCAAAAATATCGACATCAGCGCCGCCTTGAGTGCCGAAGGCGTTAAAAAAGTGCTGCTGGCAGCGGACATTCCCGGGCAACGTAATTCCGGCCTGATTGTCGAAGACTGGCCGCTGATGATTGAGTGTGGCGAGATCACCCGTTATATCGGAGATGTGCT
This sequence comes from Candidatus Desulfobulbus rimicarensis, assembly GCA_008633435.1. GTDB lineage: Bacteria > Desulfobacterota > Desulfobulbia > Desulfobulbales > Desulfobulbaceae > Desulfobulbus_C > Desulfobulbus_C rimicarensis. Next base: position 201 of record RKSL01000015.1, read on the forward strand.
GGCCTCGGTGGTTGCCGAGACCGAGGCGCAGGCACGGGCGGCCGTGTCGCTGATTGAAGTGGAATATGAAGTGCTTGAGCCTCTGCTTGACATGCACAAAGCGCTGACCAGTGATATCAAAGTGCATAAAAACGGTAATCTGCTCGGTGAAAAAATCATCCGTCGGGGCGATACCAAAGGATTACTGGCATCCTCCGCCTTCACCGCCCAGGGGACATTTACCACCCCCACCATTGACCACGGCTTTCTGGAAACCGAATGCTGCGTGGTTATCCCAAAGGAAAAGGGCATAAAAGTTTTTACCCAGTCCCAGGGTCCTTACCGGGAGCGGGACGAAATCGCCCACCAGCTCGGCCTTGGTGAAGAGCAGGTTGAAGTGGAGGTGATCGACTGCGGCGGCGCGTTCGGCGGCAAGGAAGACATGACCGTGCAGGGCCACGCGGCTCTGGCCTGTCACCTGCTGGGCGTGCCGGTGAAATATAAACTTTCCCGCCCCGAATCTATCCGCATGCATCCCAAGCGCCACCCCACCTCGCTTGCATACACCATCGGCTGTGATGAAAACGGCAAACTCACTGCCCTCCATGCCCGGATTATCGGCGATACCGGCGCCTATGCCTCGGTGGGCGGCCCTGTTATGGATCGGGCCGGCACCCATGCCTCGGGCGGTTACCATTTTGAGGCCGTGGATATCGAAGCACGCTCGGTCTATACCAATAATATCCCCTGCGGCGCCATGCGTGGTTTCGGGGTTAACCAGGCCACCTTTGCCCTGGAAAGTCTGATTGACGAGCTGTGCAGCAAAGGTGGTTTTGACCGTTGGCAGTTTCGCTATGGCAATGCCCTTGATATCGGCTCCATGCTTGCGCCTGGCCAGGTGCTGACAGCAAGCGTCGGCCTGAAGGAAACCCTGCTCAGTGTCAAGGACGCCTATGACAAGGCCAAATACAAGGGACTTGCCTGTGCCGTTAAAAACTGCGGTGTGGGGAATGGTATTCCAGAGCTTTCCCGGGTTGTCATCGAGATTGGCGAGGGTGGCAAAATACTCCTGCATCATGGCTGGACGGAAATGGGGCAGGGTGTGCATACCATTGCCCGCCAGGCATTATGTGAGGCCACCGGCATTGATGACATCGACCTGATCACCCCCTTTGTCACCACGGCCTCCGGAGCTGTCGGCGGCCCAACTACGGCCAGCCGCGGCACTCTGCTGCTGGGACGGGCTATTATTGACGCTGCTGCCGATCTTAAAAAAGACCTCCAGACCCATAGTCTGGCCGAGCTTGCCGGTAGGAGCTATCGTGGCGAATTTCTCTGCGATTATACCCAGGCGGAAGGGGAACCGGGCAAGATCATCTCCCATATATCCTACGGTTATGCCACCAATCTGGCCATTCTGGACGATGAGGGCAATCTGGAAAAGATTATCGCCTCCCATGATGCCGGAAAAATCCTTAACCCTAAACTCTTTCAGGGGCAGATCGAAGGCGGCGTGGCCATGGGCGTGGGCTATGCACTGAGTGAAAAGGTACCGCTGAAAGACGGCTACCTCACCTCTGGGAAATACCGGGCGTTGGGGTTGCCCAGAATCAATGATCTCCCGGAAATAGAGGTGATCGGCGTCGAATCAGACGATCCGGAGGGGCCATTTGGCGCCAAGGGGGTGGGCGAAATAGGCTGCATTGCCACGGCTCCTGCCATTGCCAATGCCTTTTGCGATTATGACGGCACCAGGAGATACGCATTGCCATTGGAGAAACCGGAAAAGAAATAAAAAAGCACGAAATTCGAATGGCGAAATTCAAAACAAATTCAAAAGGCAGCGATTTGTTTTTTTCGGATTTCGAATTTCCGATTTCGGATTTTTTTTTTAAAGGAACCCCATGACTCTTTACCTGCAGAACACACAATATATTGACGCCCAAACCCTGAACGTCACCTCGACCCATCTAATGGTTGAGGAAGGGACCGATGGTACGGTAACACTGATTGATACAATTCCAACTGCCGGAGAACGCCGGGAGGATGACCGGGTCATCGACTGCAAGGGGCGGTTTGTTACCCGTTCGTTCGGCTGCGGTCATCACCATATCTACTCGGCGCTCTGCCGGGGTATGCCTGCCCCACCGCAGATTCCCAACAATTTTGTGGAAGTGCTTAAATATGTCTGGTGGCGGGTGGATGGTCGTCTTGATCTGCCCATGGTTGAGGCCAGCGCCCTGGCCGCAGGCCTGCAGATGGCCCGGCGCGGGGTGACCTTCTGTATTGATCATCATGCCTCGCCCCTGCACGTGGAGGGCAGTCTGGAAACTATTGCCAAGGCCTTTGAACGCTGCGGTATCGGTCATCTGATGTGCCATGAATCTTCAGACCGCAACGGCGTTGAAGCCGCTGAAAAAAGTCTGTCCGAGCATGACAGCTATCTGGCCTCGGGTCGTCCCGGCCTGATTGGGCTGCACGCCTCGTTTACCGTCGGTGATGAGTTGCTCTCAAAATCCGTTGAACTGGCCCGCAAATACAACACCGGCCTGCATATCCATGTGGCCGAAGATCAGGCCGACCAGGCGCATTGCAGGCAAACCTACAACAAACGGGTGGCGGAGAGACTGTGGGACATGGGCGGGCTGGAAAGCCCGAAAACCATTCTCGGCCACTGCGTGCACTGCAACGATGAAGAACGAAAAATCATTGCCGACTCCGGGGTCTGGGTGGTGTCAAATGTTGAATCCAACCAGAATAACAATGTCGGCCTGACCGATTATGACTGGCTGGACAACATCATGCTGGGTACCGACGGCATGCATAATGACATGCTTCGCTCTGCCAAGGCGCATCATCTCTGCTGTTCCACCACCGGCGGCATAGGTTATGACGAAGTGTACCGCCGATTCCGCAACGTGCATACCTATCTTGCCCAGTTTGACGGCGTGGGTGATGGCGAAAACAATCTGGTCATTCTCGATTATGATACCCCCACGGAACTCAACAGCGACAATTTTTACGGTCATTTCCTGTTCGGCCTGGAGGCATTACACGTTGACACAGTCATTTCCCGGGGACAGGTTATTGTTGAACAGAGAAAATCAACCCTGGTCGATGAAGAGGAAATTCTTGGCTTTGCTCGTGAGCAGGGCTTGCGACTCTGGGAGGCTTTACAAAAATACCAATGAAAACCCTGGTGACAAACGGCATAGTGGTTACATCCACCACATCGTTTCAATCGGATCTCCTGATTGAAAATGGCCGTATTGGTGCCATTGGCTCTGCCCTTTCCAGCCCGAATGCAACAATTATTGATGCCGCAGGCTGCTACGTCATGCCCGGCGGTATTGATGTCCATACCCATCTCAATCTTGAGGTGGGCGGTGAGAAGGTCAGCGACGGTTTTTACGCCGGTTCGGCGGCTGCGGCCTTTGGCGGCACCACCACCATTGTCGAGCATCCGGGATTCGGGCCGCCAGGCTGTGATCTGAATTACCAGACCAATTTGTACCACCAGCAGGCCGACCGGGAAATGGTGATTGATTATGGCCTGCATGCGGTCATCCAGCATGTTGACCGGGCTGTGTTGGAGGGCATAACTCTCCTGCCCGAGCAAGGCATTGCCAGCCTCAAGGTCTACCTGACCTACTCCGGCCGACTGGGCGATGAAGCAATTATTGAGGTGTTGAAAACTGCCCATGCAGCCGGAGTACGGGTTGCCTTCCACGCGGAAAATCACGCAATTATTTCCTCTCTGACAAACACATTCCGTGCCCGGGGCCACTGTACGGACCCGGGACTGCATCCTGCAAGCCGTCCCGACTATGCCGAGGCCGAGGCCGTTTTCCGCCTGATTCAGCTTGCCCGAGCCGCCGGCGAGGTTCCCGTTTACATCGTCCATCTCTCCACGGCTGCGGGCCTTGATATCATCCGTAAGGCCCGCAGGCAGGGCCGAGAAGTATATGCGGAAACCTGCCCCCAGTACCTCTGCCTCAATGAAACCTGCTACCAACAGCCGGACGGGCTGCAGTATGTCCTGTCGCCGCCCCTGCGCAGGCAGGAAGACTGCGACGCCCTGTGGGACGGTCTTGGAGACGGCTCCATTGATGTGGTGGCCACTGACCACTGTTCCTTTTCTCTGGCGCAGAAGATGCAAAAAGGAAAAACAGATATTTTTGCCGCGCCCGGTGGCATTCCCGGAGTGGAAACCCGAATGCCGCTGCTCTTTAGCGAAGGAGTGGTAAAAAAACGTATTGACCTGAACCGGTTTGTTCGGTTGACGGCGACAAATCCGGCAAAGATCATGGGACTGGCCCCACAAAAAGGTGACCTGATCGTCGGCGGTGACGCCGACATCATTATTCTTGAGCCAAGAATAAAAAAAACCATTTCCAGCCGACTGCTGCACCAGGATGTGGACTATACACCCTTTGCCGGTATGGAAATCCAGGGCTGGCCGACAACGGTAATCCAGCGGGGTCAGATTGTTATAAAGGATGAACAACTAAAAGTCGCCAGGGGAGCCGGCTCCTTTGTGCAGCGAAAAATTCAGTGAAAACCCGATAATTTTTACAAGAGCGTATCATGAGAAAAGATCTTTTTGTCTGTACCGATATAGATACCCTGCTCCAATGGATCCTTGCTGATCTTGACGGGAAAAATGAGATATTCGGCATTAGCCGCAACCAGTTTTTCATCCCGTCCACCGATGATCCTTTTCGCACGAGCCGTTACGCTCAGCTGCTGGAAACACCCCTTGGCGTGGCCTCCGGGCCGCACACACAGCTGGCGCAGAATATTGTCGCGGCCTGGCTCACCGGCAGTCGTTATATCGAGCTGAAAACAATTCAGGTGCTGGACGAGCTTGATGTGACCAAACCCTGCATCGACATGACCGATGAGGGGTATAACTGCGAGTGGTCGCAGGAGTTGAAGCTGGATGAATCGTTCAACGAATACCTGAACGCCTTTATTCTGCTCTATATTCTCCGTGATAAACTGGGTTTTGCAGGCGATGAACCGGGTTTTATTTTTAACATGAGCGCGGGATACGAACTCAAGGGAATCCACAGTCCGTCGGTGCAGCGTTTTTTCGATCGAATGGAGGATTGCTCGGCGGAACTAACAGCAAAAATAGAAAAAATCGCTCCCATCTACCCACGGGTGCGGGAGCTGAACATCCCGAGCCGGATCAGCAACAGCCTGACCATCTCCACCATGCACGGCTGCCCGCCCGATGAGATCGAAAAAATCGCCCGCTACTTTATAGAAGAGCGCGGCTACCATACCACCATCAAACTCAACCCGACCCTGCTTGGGCCGGAGCGGTTGCGTGACATTTTAAACAATAAGCTGGGCTTTCCCATTGATGTGCCGGATCTTGCCTTTGAGCATGACCTGAAATATCCCGATGCAATCAATCTGATTCGGTCTCTGCTTGATTCCGCCAAAGCACAAGGCGTTGCATTCAACATCAAGCTGACCAACACCCTGGAAACCACCAATATCGATCAGAAACTGCCCAAGACCGAGGCCATGTGCTATATGTCGGGCCGGGCGTTGCACCCGATCAGCATCAACCTGGCCGCCCGGTTGCAGGAAGAGTTTGACGGCACGCTTGACCTCTCCTTCTGCGCGGGTATTGACGCCTTTAATGTCTTTGACACGCTGTGCTGCGGCATGGCTCCCATTACCGTCTGTTCCGATCTGCTTAAACCAGGAGGCTATGCCCGGGTAAAACAATATGCGGAAACCGTACTGACTGAAATGAAAAATATTGACGCGGGTTCGCTTGATCAGCTGGTCTGTAGCCGGGCGGATATGGACAACAGAACCACCGCGGCCCTGACCAACCTGAAAGAGTATGCCGAAACTGTTGTTGAGAGCGGCAGGTATGGGAAAGATCGCTTCCCGCATCAAAATGTGAAAATAAAACGGCCGCTCCAGCGGTTTGACTGCGTGGCCGCGCCATGTACGGCAAGCTGTGGAGCTTCCCAGGATGTGCCTCGCTACGTGGAGTATACGGCTCGCGGTGATTTTGAAAACGCCTATAAAATCATCCTGGCGACCAACCCCTTTCCCAATGTGCTGGGCAGACTCTGTGAGCATCCCTGCCAACAAAAATGCACCCGGATAAACTACGATTCTCCTGTGCGTGTTCGCGACATCAAACGATTTGTTGCCGAAACCCTGCAGGAAGAAACTGTACTCTCTGCCGGGCCGGATAACGGGAAAAAAGTCGCGGTTATCGGGGCCGGGGTGTCCGGTCTTTCAGCGGCATTCTTTTTGGCCCTTGAAGGATTTCAGGTTGATGTGTATGAAGCCGGAAAATCTGTCGGGGGCAGGGCTGCTGATGTTATTGCCGCTCTGGGGACTAAAGATGACATCCTGAAAAAAGATATTGACCGCATCCTGGCTCTCGGAGTCAACCTGCATACGGACATGCGTGTTACGGAAGAAATATTTAGCCAACTCCGCAGCTCCCATGATTGTATCTATATCGGTGTCGGCGCCGGGGAAGGATCCGGAAAGAATCATCTTGATTTTCTTGCCGATGGCGAGCTGAGTGTTGACGGAAAAACCCTGCGCTCAACCCTGCCCTTTGTGCTGGCAGGGGGAGATGCCATAGAAAAAACATCACTTGATACCGCCGTTGGCCATGGCAGACTGGCGGCGGAATCCATTGTTGCCGCCTGCGGATTTTCTTCACAAATTGATAGAGCGCCGGCTGATGATCGCCAAGCTGACCTCAACTGGTGGTACAGCCGAAACGCGGTCAGAACTGCCGGTGTTGATAATGAAAAAAATCCGCTTACCAGAGAAGAGGCAATGGCCGAGGCAGCACGCTGCCTGCAATGTGATCTTCTCTGCAACATCTGTGTAACGGTTTGTCCCAACAGGGCAAATGTCGCCTTAAAAGCTGACCCGGTATCCTATCCTGTGCAGAGTATCCTTGCCGATGGTTCCATTGAGACAAGCGGACAGATTGAACTGACCCAGCCCTACCAGGTCATAAACATCCCGGATTTCTGCAATGAGTGCGGCAATTGTAAAACCTTTTGTCCGACAAGCGGAGCGCCCTGTTTTGCCAAATCCCATGTCCATCTTTCTGAAAAAAGCCTTGAGGCGCACGGGGAAGGGTTTTATATGGCAGAGCCTGATGTAATGTATATCATGGCAGGCGGCAAAAAGGGTACGCTCACCCAAAACGGTGCACTATGTATTTATGAAGATGCAGAGGTCAAGTTCAACCTGGACAGGGAGACTTTGCAGGCATCAAACGTCCAACTCAAGGGGAAGGTGAAAAACAAAAAACTGCGCAGAATTGCCGAAGGGGCAGTGCTGTTTACCCTGCTGGCCGGAAAATATCCGTTTATTCGGCAATAGAGCTGAGCTGGTTTTTTTATGAGAGATTTAACCAGATTACATATCATCATGCGAGGTGCCGGCGATCTGGCGACAGGGGTTGCCCTGCGTCTGTACCGGGCTGGTTTCAGGCGACTGCTGCTGCTGGAGACTACGCATCCTCTTGCAGTACGGCGGCTGGCTTCTTTTTCAGAAGCTGTTTACCGGAAAACTGTTATGGTGGAGGGGGTCGGAGCAAGGCTTGTTGATTCCCCTGATCTTGCAGAGCGCTGCTGGCAGGATGGTGAGATCGCAGTGGTTGTCGACCCCGGGGCGCAATGTCTGGCCTTGAGTTCTCCGGATGTGGTCATTGATGCCATTATTGCCAAGCGAAATCTTGGCACCAGTCTCAGCAACGGGAAATTGGTCATTGGCCTTGGTCCAGGATTTTCCGCTGGAGTTGATGTACATTGTGTTGTAGAAACCATGCGCGGTCATAACCTTGGCCGGGTACTGTATGAAGGGGCAGCTCAGGCTGATACCGGAGTTCCAGGCGCCATAGAGGGTATGACCACAGAACGTCTGCTTCGGGCACCAGGTGAGGGCATTTTTTTAACCGCGCTTGATATCGGCTGTCGGGTGGCGGCAGGTGAGGAGATCGGCCGGGTGGATGATGTACCGGTACAGGCGGCAATATCCGGGGTACTGCGCGGTCTGTTGCGCAACGATACTCCGGTGCGTGCAGGAACCAAACTGGGCGATATTGACCCGCGCAGTAACAGAGAATTTTGTGCTACAGCCTCAGATAAGGCGCTGGCCATTGGCGGTGGCGTGCTGGAGGCGATACTGCACCGGGAACATGCAAGCTGCTGAATTAAAATCAGCACAGGATAGATCTGTATACCATGCACAGCAGGAGTGAGAGAAATTATGACCGTTGGTAAATCACCTATTCGCAAGGATGTACGGGCCAAAGTAACCGGAAAGACCCGTTATACCGATGACTTCACCATGCCCGGCATGCTGGAGGCAAAATATGTCAGAAGCTCCATCGCCCATGGGCGGGTGACCAGCATCGACACCTCGGCTGCGTTGGCCATACCCGGTGTTGAGGCGGTGTTTACCTTTGCCGATGTCCCCAAGACTCTCTTCCCCACTGCCGGCCATCCCTATTCTCTTGATCCTGACCATCAGGACGTTGCCGATCGGCTGTTGCTGACAGATCATGTCCGTTATCATGGCGACGAGGTTGCCATTGTGGTGGCTCGTGACCAGCTTACTGCCCACAAAGCGGCAGAACTCGTTCTGGTGGAGTATGACGAACTTCCTGTCTGCGTTACTTCGGCTGCTGCCATGGCAGACGAAGCACCGCCCATCCATCCCGGTGGCAATACGATTAAATCGACCAGCTTTGCTGTCGGCGGTGACCCCAAAGAGGCTGAACAGGCAGCCGATGTCGTCTGTGAGGGCGTCTTCACCACCCCTGTCATCCTGCACTGTCATCTGGAAAACCACACTGCCTATGCCTACATGGATGATCAAAACCATCTGGTCATTGTCAGCTCCACCCAGATCCCCCATATCTGCCGTCGTATTGTCGGCCAGGCGCTGGATATGAACTGGTCGACAATCAGGGTCATCAAACCCTACATCGGCGGCGGCTTCGGTAACAAACAGGATGTGGTGCTCGAACCCATGGTGGCTTTTCTGACCCGCAAACTGGGGGGCGTGCCGGTAAAACTTGAGCTTGAACGGGAGGAATGTCTGGTCAGTACCAGAACCCGCCATGCCCAGACCATCACCGCCCGGGCCGGAGCACAAAACGATGGGTTGCTCACGCTGCTGGACGTGAATGTTCTCTCCAACACCGGAGCCTATGCCTCCCACGGCCACTCCATTCCCATGGCTGCCGGTTCCAAATTTTGTCATCTCTATCCCCGGGCAGTAACACAGTTTTCTGCCACTTCCCATTACGCCAACATCCCTGCTGCCGGAGCCATGCGTGCCTATGGTTCCCCTCAGCTCTTTTTTGCTGTTGAGGGGGTTGTAGAAGAAGCAGCCCGGAAAATTGGCATGGATTCGGTGGAATTTCGTCTGAAAAATTCGGCAAGACCCGGTGATATAACCAGTAAAACAGGAGAGATGCTTCACTCGGTGGGGATGATTGAATGTCTGGAAAAGGGCAGGGATGCCATAGAATGGCAGAAAAAGAAAAAACGCTATGCCGATCAAGAAGGCACCATCCTTCGAGGCCTGGGCGTTGCCTCGTTCAGTTATGGTTCCGGCACCTATCCTGCCTGTGTGGAGATTGCCGGATGCCGTCTGGTATTGAATCAGGACGGTACTGTCCATATGCAGGTCGGCGCGACGGAAATCGGGCAGGGCTCAGATACCGTTCTTGCCCAGATGGCCGCTGAAACTCTGGGTATTGATTATGATGCCGTGCATGTGGTGTCTGAGCAGGATACCGATGTCACCCCCTTTGATACAGGCGCCTATGCCTCCCGACAGACCTATGTGGCGGCGCCGGCAGTGCATGACGCCGCAGAACAGCTTAAGGGAAAAATTCTTGATCATGCCAGCCTCATGACCGGTGTTGATCGTCAGCAGCTTGATCTCTCTGCAGGCCGGGTGGTGAGAGGAGATCAGCCGGATCAGGTGGTGCTTCCCCTGGAAGAGCTGGCCCTGGACAGTTATTACCACAAGGATCGGGGCGGGCAGCTCACGGCAGAGGTTTCGGTCAAAACACGCACCAATGCCCCCAGTTACGGCTGTACCTTTGTCGAGGTGGAAGTGGATATTGCGCTCTGTCAGGTGAAGATTATAGAGATCATTAATCTCCATGATGCGGGTACAATAATTCATCCGTTATCGGCAGAAGGCCAGGTACATGGCGGCATGGCCATGGGGATAGGCATGGCGCTTTTTGAAGAGTTGCTGATAGATGATGAAACAGGCTGGATTTATAACGGTAATCTGCTCGATTACAAGATCCCCACCTGTATGGATATTCCGGAGCTTGACTGTGCCTTTATCCAGACCCATGATCCGACCAGTCCCTACGGTAATAAATCCCTGGGGGAACCACCCATTATTTCGCAGGGACCGGCAATACGCAACGCGATCTGGGATGCCACAGGCGTAAAAATACAGACCATGCCCATGACCCCCAAGGTGCTGTTTTCCCATTTTCGCGAGGCAGGGCTTATTTGACCGGCTGAGATTGCAGAGGTGTTGCTGTGAGACCTGCATTTCTGTAACACCTCACAGAGTTACTCACCCGGCGAGGAGTTACGAAAAAATGTATCAAGACGATATTGAACGAGAGAGCACATGTTTCCAATAGAAAAATACTACTTTGCCGCAACCATTGAGGATGCCATTGCCGCACTTGAGGCCGATGAAAAGGCCCGGGTGATAGCAGGCGGTACAGATGTGCTGGTGCGGTTGCACGGTGGCAACCCCGATTATGGTTGCCTGGTGGATATCAATGGTCTGGACGAGTTGCGTCAAATCAGCATGGACGGGGAAGGCAATATTTTTATTGGTACCCTGGCAACCTGTAGCGAAATCATAGAGCATCCTCTGGTCCAGGAGCATCTGCCCATGGTTGTCCAGTCCCTGGAGACCATAGGCGGCCCGCAGGTACGTAATACTGCAACCATGGGCGGCAATATCTGTAATGGTGCAGTCAGCGCCGACAGTGCGTGTGCAGCCCTGGTGTATGAAATGGATCTGCTTATCCGCAACAGTAAGAGGGAGCGCATTCAATCCATTAACGGTTTCCATACCGGGCCAGGGCGTACCGTGCTTGGCCGGGGCGATCTGTTCACGGCTTTTTGTATACGCCCGCAAAAATACCGGAATATGGGCGCAAGTTATTATAAATATGCCATGCGCGGAGCCATGGACATTGCCACCATTGGCTGTGGCGCCGGGGTACGAATGGCCGATGGCGCAGTCACAGAACTGAAATTGGCTTTTACCGTGGCTGCGCCCACCCCGATTCGTTGTCCCCATGCCGAAGAAGCTGTCCTGGGTAAACCTGTCAACGCAGAAACTCTGCAACAGGTTGCCGATGCTCTGCTGGAGGACGTGCGTCCCCGTGATTCATGGCGGGCGGGCAAAGAATTTCGGTTGCATATTATCAAAACCCTGGCCCAAAAAGTGATTGGTCAGGCCGCAGAAAACCTGGGAGGTACCTTGTGATGCAGAGCAGGACAATTTCCATGCAGATTAACGGCAAGAGCTATCAGGAGGAAGTGGACGTGCGTAAATCCCTGATGGAGCTGTTGCGTGAATTGGGGTTGACCAGCGTCAAACAGGGCTGCGGCGTTGGAGAATGCGGTGCATGCACGGTGCTGGTGGATGATATCGCCGTGGATTCCTGTCTCTATCTTGCGGTCTGGGCCGACAACAAAGCCATTCGCACTGCAGAGGGGGAATGCAGAGGCGAACAGCTCTCGCCGGTACAGCAGGCATACGTGGAAGAAGGGGCGGTACAATGCGGATTCTGCACACCCGGACTGATCATGGCCTCCACCGCTTTTCTGGAAAAGAATCAGGGCAAAAAACCCGGTCGCGAGGAGATCCGCCGGGGACACGCCGGCAACCTTTGCCGCTGTACCGGCTACCAGACCATTATTAGCGCTGTGGAAAAGGCTGCTGAAAAATGAGTGGTACGGGTCTTGCCATCCGGGGGCGATTTGCCGATATAACCGGATCAGGAGTAGAAAACACGGCAGAACGGCTCCGGGAGCAGGACGATGGTTTGTTGCTGATCAGGGACGGACTGATAGAGTGGTTTGGCCCGTGGCAGGAACGTTGTGGTACAATCCCGGCCAGCTATGGTCTGCACGACCACAGAGGGAAACTGATTGTTCCGGGGTTTATTGACAGCCATGTCCATTTTCCACAGACTGCAATTATCGGTTCCCATGGTGAGCAACTGCTTGAATGGCTGGAAAATTACGCCTTCCCGGCAGAAAAACGGTTTGCTGATAGAAAATATGCAGGCCGGATGGCAAATTTTTTTATCCGGGAGCTGCTGCGGAACGGCACCACCAGCGCCATGGTGTTTTCCACTGTCCATGCTGGCTCGGTGGAAGCGGTTTTTGAGGCAGCTCTTGCGAGAAATATGCGGCTTATCAGCGGCAAGACACTGATGGATCGAAACGCGCCTGAGCAGCTCTGCGACACCCCGCAAAGCGGCTATGACCAGAGCCGGGAATTGCTCAAAAAATATCACAACAACAAACGCCTTCTCTATGCGATTACGCCCCGTTTTGCGCCCACCTCAAGCCCGGAACAGCTAGCAGAGGCGGGACGGTTGAAAAGGGAATTCCCGGATGTGTATGTCCAGACCCACCTCTCGGAAAACAGGGCAGAGATAGCCTGGGTACGGGAGTTGTTTCCGGAACGCGCCACTTACCTGGACGTGTATGACCATTATGGCTTAACCGGGCCACGATCCATTTTTGCCCATTGTCTCCATCTTGAGGATGAAGAATGGCAGGGGCTTGCCCGCACAGGTTCAACCATTGCTTTCTGCCCGACCTCCAACCTTTTTCTGGGCAGCGGTCTGTTTTCTCTGGATCGTGCCCGGCAGGAGCAGGTACGGGTGGGCATGGCCACAGACGTGGGCGGCGGCACATCATTTTCTCTGCTGACTACCCTGGGCGAAGGGTATAAGGTACTGCAGCTCCAGCAGCAGAATATGGCAGGGGCTGAGGCTCTCTATCTGGCCACCCTTGGCGGAGCAGAGGCGCTTGGGCTTGATCATCTCCTTGGTAGCTTTACCCCCGGCAAGGAGGCGGATTGCATTGTTCTTGACCCCGGGGCAACGCCCCTGCTTGAGCTGCGCAGCAGTCAGGCGGAGAGTATTGGCGAGCTGCTCTTTGCCCTGATGACCCTGGGGGATGACCGGGCTGTCTCCCATACCTATGTAGACGGCAGGCTGGTGCATAAACGGGGAGAAGTCATGGGATGCAAAGGTTGACTGTGTTATTTTTCACCCATAACATACTGTAATGACATTAACTAACATAAATATACCCCGGCTGCAACTGGAGGGGATGACCAAAATCTATCCGGCAGTCATTGCCAATGAATCCATTGATATGACCATTGCCCCCGGCGAAATCCATGCGGTTCTGGGGGAAAACGGTGCCGGTAAGAGCACGCTGATGAAGATGATTTACGGCGTGATTAAACCGGACAGAGGGCGCATTCTCTGGAATGGCGAACCGGTGGACATAACCAATCCTGCCCATGCCAGAAAACTGGGAATAGGCATGGTCTTTCAACATTTTTCCCTGTTTGAGACGCTGAGCGTGGCCGAAAATATCAGCCTTGCCATGGAGGATTACGGCAGCCTGGATGATCTTTCCCGGCGCATCAGTGAAGTCTCAGAGGAGTATGGACTTCCCCTCGATCCAGGGCGTATGGTTCATTCGCTTTCCGTGGGGATTCGTCAGCGGGTCGAGATCCTGCGCTGCCTGCTCCAGCAGCCGAAACTGCTGATTATGGACGAGCCCACCTCGGTGCTGACACCCCAGGCTGTGCGAAAAATGTTTGCCACCCTGCGTCGGCTGGCAGCGGAGGGTTGTTCTATTTTGTATATCAGTCATAAACTTGACGAGATCATGGAACTGTGTCACAGCGCTACCATTATCCGGGGGGGCAAGGTGACCGGCTATGCTGTTTGCGCAGAGGAAAGCGCGGCAAGCCTTGCCAGGATGATGATTGGCCGCGAACTGCCGACCTGCTCACGAAAGCGTCCTGATGTTGAGGGCCAGGAATGTCTGCGGGTGAACCGGCTCTGTAAAATTGCAGCTGATCAGTTTGGTACCAGCCTTGAGCGGGTGAGTTTTTCTGTATATTCCGGTGAGATTGTCGGCCTTGCCGGCATTTCCGGCAACGGTCAGCAGGAGCTGCTGTACGCCCTGAGCGGGGAGCGGCCGGTGGCAGATCGTGGTGCCATCACCATTGATGGTGAATCTGTGGGGCATCTCAATGCGGCGCAGCGACGTGAGCTTGGCCTTGGTTTTGTGCCGGAAGAGCGGCTGGGTAGAGGTGCTGTTCCAGGAATGTCATTGTCCGACAACGGTATTCTCACGGCACATCGTCACGGCATGGTCAGGAAGGGGTTGCTGGATTTTGGCCGGGCAAAGCGGTTTGCGCAAAAATGCGTTACTGATTTTACCGTGAAATGTGGCTCTGTGGATGATTTGATAACCAGTTTATCCGGGGGGAATATTCAGAAGTTTATTACTGGACGTGAGATTTTGCAGCAGCCTAAACTGCTTATCGTGTCTCAGCCAACCTGGGGAGTTGATATCGGTGCGGCCAATATTATCCGCCAGGCAATGATTGATCTGCGTAATAATGGCAGTGCAGTGCTGGTGGTCTCTGAAGAGCTGGATGAGCTGTTTGAAATATGTGACCGGCTGCTTGTTATCGCCCGGGGCAGGGTCTCCCCATCAGTTAAGGTAGAGAAGACCAGCAAAGAGGAAATCGGGCTCTGGATGAGCGGCATGTTTCCAGGCGGGCCAGTCGATACGAACAAAGCCCGGGAGCTGCAAAGTGAGGGATGCTGTGTTGATTAAGATTGAACCCCGTCCAGAGCCGTCAAGGGTTATGCGCTACTGCTCACCCCTGCTGGCGGCACTGCTTATGCTTATCAGCGGCCTGATTATTTTTACTCTGCTGGGCAAGAATCCGGTAGAGGCGTTCCACGCCTTTTTTGTGGAACCAATCAATGATTTTTATGGCCTTGGCGAGCTGTGTATCAAGGCTTCTCCCCTGATGCTCATCGGTACCGGACTGGCTGTGGGGTTTCGCGCCTCCATTTGGAATATCGGTGCAGAAGGTCAGCTGGCGATCGGCGCTCTCTGTGGTGGGGCTGTGGCAGTCTATTTCAACCAGTCCAGCAGCGGCTTTATTCTGCCGGCTATGATCTCTGCAGGTGCTGTCGGCGGAATGTTGTGGGCATCAATCCCGGCGTTATTGCGGACAAAATTTAATGCCAATGAAATTCTTGTTTCACTCATGCTCAACTATGTGGCCATCCTGCTGCTGGCAATGCTTGTGCACGGGCCGCTGCGTGACCCGGACGGTTATGGGTTTCCCCAGTCGGTACTCTTTGGCGAGTCCGCAACATTACCGATCATGATCGAAGGCACCCGGCTCCATGTTGGTGTACTGCTTTCTCTTGCCGGGGTTGTTGCAGGCTGGGTGTTTCTGGAAAAGAGTTTTACCGGATACCAGATCAGGGTGGCAGGTGGTGCTGGCAGGGCTGCAACCTATGCGGGGTTTGAGTATAACCGCCTGATCTGGATCGGTTTGCTGGCAGGTGGCCTGGCCGCCGGTGTTGCCGGAGTTATGGAAATTGCCGGCCCCATTGGCCAGTTGTTGCCCTCGGTTTCTCCAGGGTATGGCTATGCGGCTATTATTGTTGCCTTTGTCGGCAGGCTGCATCCGGGCGGGATCTTTCTAGCCAGCCTGCTCATGGCTTTGCTCTACCTTGGGGGTGAGTCTGGGCAGATGAATCTTGATCTGCCTTCGGCGGTTACCGGAATTTTTCAGGGTCTGCTCCTTTTTTATCTGCTGGCCGCTGATTTTCTGGTGAACTACCGTATCCGGACAAAGTCGTCGCAGCAGGAGGGAAATTGATGGATCTCTCGCTTGTTCTGCATATTATGGTGGCTGCAGTGGCTGCTGGCACCCCCTTTGTTTTTGCGGCCCTCGGAGAGCTGGTTACAGAAAAATCAGGGGTGCTGAATCTGGGGGTTGAAGGCATGATGCTGGTCGGGGCAATTACCGGGTTCATTGCCATGGCCAAGAGTGGCAGCCTGTTGCTTGCTGTTGTCAGTGGCATGGCCGCCGGTGCAGCCATGGCGGCAGTATTTGGAGTGCTTACCCTGACACTTATGGCCAATCAGGTGGCAAGTGGTCTTGCCCTGACTATTTTCGGCATGGGGCTTTCCGCCTTTTTAGGCTTGGATTATACCAGCTTTGCCCTGCCCGGCGTGGCTGAACTGCATCTGCCTCTGCTCAGTGATCTGCCCGTTATCGGGCCGCTGCTGTTTTCCTATGATGTTTTGGTTTACAGTTCAGTTGTGCTCTTTGTTGCTGTTTCCTGGTTTCTCTACAAAACCCGGGCAGGACTTTTACTCAGAGGTATTGGCGAAGCACCTGAGTCGGCGCATGCCCTTGGTTACAATGTGATCGGCATTCGCTATCTGGCAGTACTCTTCGGAGGAGCCATGGCCGGGCTGGGCGGGGTGTATCTGTCGGTAGCCTATACGCCGGTCTGGGTTGAGGGCATGGTTGCCGGCCGGGGATGGGTGTCGCTGGCTCTGGTGGTGTTTGCCACCTGGAGACCGTTGCGGGTGATGGCCGGGGCGTATCTGTTTGGCGGGATCACCATTGCCCAGTTTCATGTCCAGGGATTTGGCATTGAAATACCTTCCCAGCTGCTTTCCATGCTGCCCTATATTGCAACGATTATCGTCCTGGTGGTTATCTCCAGGGATCAACAGACGATCAGGTTGAATTCTCCGGCATCTCTGGGTAAAACATATCATCCTGAAAATCAGTGATGGTGAATCGTCAAAACCATCATTGATTTTTGTGCGATACGGTGCAGGTTGCAGTGTATTTGCCACGCCTCAGTGACCGGGTTTCCTCGTCGGTTGTGGTTGACGATTATGATTCAGCCATGATGGTTTATGCGGCAACAGTACAAAATATGTGACCGTTCACCAAGGGAGCTGTAGCCTTGATATTACACCAAAATATTAACCAAAGGAAAGGAGAGCTTGATGAAATCAATGACGCAACATGTAGTGGCCGGGCTTGTCTGTCTGGCGTGTCTGGCAGCATTTTCCCTGTCAGCTGTGGCAGGGGATAAATTAAAAGTGGGTTTTGTCTATGTGAGTCCGGTGGGTGATGCAGGATGGACCTATCAGCATGACCAGGGACGTCAGATTATGGAAAAGAATCTGGCTGGCCAGGTGGAAACAAAGTTTATCGAAAGCGTGCCTGAGGGGGCTGAGGCAGAACGTGTTATCCGCGATCTGGCCAAGAGCGGATATGATCTTATCTTTACCACATCGTTTGGCTATATGAATCCCACCCTTAAAGTAGCCAAGATGTTCCCTGGAAAATATTTTGAACATTCCACAGGATACAAAACAGCAAAAAACCTGGGAACCTATATGTGCCGGTATTATGAGGGACGCTATCTTGCAGGTATTGTGGCCGGCAAGATGACCAAATCCAACACTCTGGGCTACGTTGCCGCCTTCCCCATCCCCGAGGTTATCCGGGGCATTAATGCCTATACTCTCGGTGCAAAATCCGTCAATCCTGATATCAAGGTCAAGGTTATCTGGGTTAATTCCTGGTTTGATCCGGGTAAGGAGCGTGAAGCAGCCGAGGCACTTATCACCCAGGGTGCTGATGTTATCACCCATCACACCGACTCTACCGCTCCGGTGCTGACAGCCGAGGAAAAAGGGGTGTACGCCATTGCCTATCACTCAGACATGTCAAAATACGGCCCCAAGGCACAGCTTACCGCAGTCACCCATAATTACGGTGATATCTACACGAAAATCGCCAAATCAGTTCTTGATAAAAGCTGGAAGTCCGAGGCAATCTGGAATGGTATCAAAGAAGGTGCCATAAAACTTGAGGGTATGAACGCGGCTGTTCCGGGGGATGTGGTTGCCCTTGTTGAAAAAACCAGAAAGGGTATTGCCGAGGGCAGCATCCACCCCTTCCAGGGGCCGGTTAAGGATCAGAGCGGCAAAGTCGTGGTTGCGGCCGGAAAATCAATGAGTGATAAAGAGCTGCTTGGCATGAATTACTATGTCGAAGGGGTTCAGGGGAATATTCCCAAATAATTTTATTGAATTTCACCCGGGAAACGGCAGGCTGTTTTCCGGGTGGAAACGGGCATACACATTTATCCATGAAATCTCTATTTGGTCTACTCATTCCGCTTTGCGCAGTGCTTCTGGCTCTGGTGATGGGGGCGGTAATGCTCTTTACCCTGGGCGCAGATCCGTTAAGCGGTTATGCCACCATGTTTGGGGCAGCCTTTGGCAGTATTGAAGGCTTTTCAGAAACAGCGGTAAAATCCATCCCGTTACTGCTGGTCGGGGTGGGGATCTGTATCGCCTTTCGCGCTAATGTCATCAATATCGGCGGAGAAGGACAGATGGTTATGGGCGCATTGCTGGCCACCACCGTTGCCCTGCTCTTTCCAGGGGTTCCATCCCTGGTGCTTATCCCCATGGTTCTTCTTGCCGGGGCAGTTGGTGGAGCATTCTGGGGGGCAATAGCAGGCGCACTTAAGGCGTGGTTCAATGTGAGCGAGATTCTCTCCACCATTATGCTCAATATTGTGGCTGTGCAGTTTATGAATTTTCTGTTACGGGGCATTCTGATTGATCCGGCTGAAGTTGCACGGGGTACAGGAATTCCCCAGACCATGAGGCTTTCGCCAAATGCTGATCTGCCCATTCTGATTGAGGGCATGCGCATGCATCTGGGCGTGGTTATTGCCCTGCTGGTGGCAGTTGGCGCTTATATGCTGCTCTGGCGGACATCCATGGGATTTCGTTTGCGTGCAGTTGGCTACAATCCTGATGCGGCCCGATATGCCGGCATTTCTGTTCCTAAAAATGTGACGGCTGCTCTGGCCTTTTCCGGAGCCATGGCCGGTATTGCCGGGGCAATTCTTGTCTTTGGCAGCGAATCGCACCGGATGGTCACCGACGGCGGCTCCACCGGTTTTACCGGCAGTGCCGGTTTCAACGGTATTGTGGTGGCTCTGCTTGCTGGCCTGCATCCAATCTGGTCGATCCCGTCGGCCCTGCTCTTTGGCGGTATGCTTGTCGGTGCCAATGCACTGCAACGAGTAGCCCAGGTACCTTCGGCGTTGATTATTGCCTTAAATGGGCTGATTGTGGTTTTTGTGGTCAGTTCTGAATATTTCAAAAAACGGTATATGGAATCGGGCCGGGTAGATGTAGAGAGTGATGCTGAAGAAACAGAGGAGGTGAAAAATGGTTGATTCGTTTGCAGTACTTATCATTGTGTCGACCATTGCCTCGGGCATCCGCCTTGCCACTCCCTTTCTGCTCGCCTCACTGGGGGAGGCGCTTGGTCAGCGCAGTGGTGTGCTTAATCTTGGAGTTGACGGGGTTATGCTCATCGGTGCTTTTGGAGCCTATTACACTGTATTGCAGACCAATAATCCGTACCTGGGGTTACTGGTGGGTATTGGAGTAGGGGTGATAATGGGGGTATTTTATGGGTTTATAACCCTCTATTTGCAGGCTGAACAGGGGGTCAGCGGTATTGGTATTTATCTGTTTGGCCTTGGCATGAGTGATCTGCTCTTTCAAAAATTTGTCGGTACGCCCCGGCCGATTCTTCCCTTTATGCCCCTCCATTTTCCTGTACTTTCCGATTTACCGGTGGTGGGCGAGATGCTTTTTCAGCACTCAATTATTGTCTATATCGCCTTTGGCCTGGTCCCGGTTATGGGGTTTATACTCAAGCATACCACCTATGGTTTAAATATCCGCGCCATTGGTGAAAACCCCGAGGCAGCAGACAGCCTGGGCGTGAGTGTGACCGCCACCAGGTATTCGGCCATTATTATCGGTAACAGCCTTGCCGGACTGGCCGGAGCAGCTCTTGCCATTGAGCTTGGTATTTTTCAGCAGAATCTGACCAATGCCATGGGCTTTATTGCCATTGCTCTGGTCTATTTCGGGGCATGGAGCCCGAAAGGGGTGATGATCGGTTCGCTGGTCTTTGGACTTGTTCAGGCAATTGTCCTGCAATGCAAGACCTTTGGGGTTATCCCCCGTTCAGCCTCAGATCTTGCGGCCATGGCCCCGGCCATCATTACAATTTTAGCACTTGTTGTTGTGGCAAAACGGTTTAAACAGCCTTCTGCGCTGACAAAACCTTATGTTCGCGGTAGCTGAAACAACGGCTATCACCCATTATTTACTTTAAAGGAGAACCTGAAATGAGAAAATTGAGACTCTGTTTGTCAGCACTGCTTGTTGCTGCCATGGTGATTGCACCTGCAACCCTTATGGCTGCGGGCAAGGCATTGCGCGTGGCCATCATCGCCCCCAGTGCCCAGAATGATCTGGCTTTTACGCAAAGTATTGTTGACGGTATCAAGGCCATCCAGAAAGAGCGAGAGATCGAACTGGCCATCACCGATGGTACCTTTATTGTTGAGGATGCAGCGGCAGCTATCCGCGATTATGCAAAAAAAGGTTTTGATCTGGTTATTGCCCATGGCTCGCAGTATGGCGGTTCATTAAAAGAGATTGCTCCTGATTTCCCTGAAACAGCTTTTGCCTGGGGAACCTCTGCTGATACCTTTGGCCTTGCCAATGTTTCTTCCTATGAGGCAGCCTCAGATGAGGGTGGCTATGTGATGGGCGTTATGGCAGCAGCCATGAGTAAAAAAGGGGGTGTTGGTGTTATCGGCCCCATTGAAGTTGGTGATGCCAAGCTCTATGTGAATGGGTTTGTTAATGGTGCCAAGGCTCAGAATCCCAAGATTCGCGCCAAGGTCAATTATATCGGCTCGTTCAGCGACGTCGCACTTGCCGCTGAGGCTGCAAAGGCACACATGGCTGCCGGTGCGGATGTCTTAACTGGAACCGCTCAGATGGTCGTGGGGGCCATTGGCGCTGCCCGTGCCAAGCGTGTACCCTGGTTTGGCACCCAGGCAAACCAGACTTCACTGGCACCGGAAATTGTTGTTGCCTCCCAGGTATATAAGTGGGAAGTCGTTCTTAAACAGATCATTGCTGATATGGATAAGGGCGTAAAAGGCGGCAAGAAATATGGTATTAACCTGGCCAATGAGGGCATTGTTATCGAGTTTAATGATGGGTATAAACTTGATCCTGCTGTAAAAGAGCTTGGTATGAAGACCATTGCCGGCATTAAAGACGGTTCCATCAAAACCGGAAACGCAACTCCGTAAAGCCTGACAGATGAGTAATGCAATTCCCCCGGACAACGGCGAGCGTATTGACGTTGTCGTCCGGGGGGTGTTGGTACCCTCTGTACCACGGTGGAGCAGAAAACATTTTTCCCGATAGACCCTATGTCTCAAGAACACACGGATACTCCAATGCTGCAAATGCGGGGGATCACGAAACGTTTTCCCGGTGTGCTTGCAAGCGATAATGTCAATTTTGATGTCCGCGCAGGTGAGGTGCATACCCTGCTCGGTGAGAATGGTGCCGGAAAATCAACCCTGATGAAGATTCTCTACGGCCTGTATCAGCAGGATGAGGGCGAGATTCTTCTCCATGGTGAACCGGTACGACTGAACTCTCCAGCCGATGCCATAAGCCATGGTGTCGGTATGATCCATCAGCATTTTATGCTGGTGCCAACATTGACTGTTGCCGAAAATGTCGCCCTGGGGTTGCAATCGGGTCGGGCACCGTTTTCTGATCTTAAAAATGTCTCAAAGCGGATCACCGAGCTTTCCAGGAGTTTTGGCTTGCATGTTTTCCCTGATGAGTATGTCTGGCAGCTCTCTGTTGGCGAGCGGCAGCGGGTGGAGATTATCAAGGCGTTATACCGGGACGCATCCATCCTCATTCTTGATGAGCCGACAGCGGTGCTCACGCCGAGTGAAGTGGATGATATATTCGTCATTTTTAAACGACTTGCAGCCGATGGCCGGGGACTGGTGTTTATTTCCCATAAGCTCAAAGAGGTTCTTGAGCTCAGCGACCGGATCACCGTCCTCCGCCATGGCCGGGTAACCGGGGATACCACTCCCGCCCAATCGGATCGTCACGATCTGGCCCGCCTCATGGTAGGCCGGGAGGTTAAGCTGGCGCCGGATGCGCATGCTGTGCAACCCGGTGAACCGTTGCTGGTGATTGAAAATCTCTTTGTTGATGGTGACCGTGGCAAACATGCGGTACAGGGATTGAGTCTTGAGGTGAGAAGCGGTGAAATTCTTGGCATTGCCGGAATTTCCGGCAACGGTCAGCGGGAGCTTGCCGAGGCCATTGCTGGTCTGCGTCCATCTCAATCCGGCAAAATCACCCTGGCCGGACATGACACCACCAGATGCAAACCCCGCCAGATCAGAGAAAAAGGGCTTTCCTATGTCCCCGAAGAACGGATGAAAGACGGGGCTGTGGGCGAGTTTGACATCAAAGAAAATATTATTCTGCTTAACCACGACAAGGAACCGTTTTGCTCTAAAGGATTTCTTCAATTTGGTACAATTGCCGAACATTCCAGGAAGCTGGTCAAGGCGTATGCGGTGAAGACTCCATCCATTGACACCACCACCAAAAATCTTTCCGGCGGTAATATCCAGAAGGTGATCATGGCCAGGGAGCTTTCTGCCGGGCCAAAAGTCTTGCTGGCCTCTCAGCCTACCCGTGGGGTCGATATTGGTGCAGCCGAATACATCCATGAGCGCATTGCCCGCCAGCGGGAAAAAGGCACGGCATCCATTGTTATTTCAGAAGATCTTGACGAAGTGATGGCGTTGTCTGACCGCATCGCGGTGATGTTTGACGGCAGGATTATGGGTATTATCCCCCGCAAGGAGGCCACCCGGGAATCCATCGGCCTGCTGATGACCGGCGAGCAGCAGCACGGAGCAAAGCAGAGAGCATGAAGATGAGCAGGGCCGGGTTTATTGACTGGCCAAATAAAGTTATTACCCTGATGGGCATGTCAGGGGTGGGCAAGACGACCCTTGCCAGTCTGCTGCCAAAGAATGAGTGGTTTCATTATTCAGCAGATTACCGTATTGGTACCCGATATCTGAAAGAGCCGATCCTTGACAACATCAAGGTTCAGGCCATGCAGCAGCCCTTTTTACGGGATCTGGTTTTGAGTGATTCGCTCTCCTTTCGCTGTAACATCACCTTTCAGCATCTCAAGCCTGTGGCCTGTTTTCTCGGAAAAATTGGTAATCCTGCGCTTGGTGGTCTTTCCATTGACGAGTTTAAGCGACGGCAGCGTCTGCATCGTCAGGCAGAAATTGCCGCGACAACTGATGTAGCCGAATTTATCGGTAAGGCCAGAAATCTGTATGGACGGCCTCATTTTTTAAACGACACTGGCGGTAGTATTTGCGAGCTGACCAATGACGAGGCTTGGAATGAGCTTGCCAACCATTCCCTGATTATCTATCTCAAGGCAGATTCGGCCATGGAAAAGGTTATGATAGAGCGTGCCCAGGCAGACCCCAAACCGCTCTACTATGACGAAGCGTTTCTTGATCGCAATATAGCAGAGTATCTGGCGTTACAAGGGATTACAGAGACCAGTGAGATGAATCCGGATGAGTATGTCCAGTGGGTTTTCCCCCGGCTTATTGCGCATCGTCGTCCGCTGTATGAGCGTATTGCAGCACAGTTTGGGTACACCGTTGATGCATCCAAAGTGCTGACGGTAAAAAATGAACAGGATGTAATGGATCTCATCAGCGGAGCGTTATAAATATGGAGCATATTCTTCACCTGAAATGTCTTGTCTGCGGCAAAGAGTACGCGACAGATGAGATTGCCTATATCTGTCCGGAGCACGGCAATGAAGGCATTGTTGACGTCCGCTACGATTATGATCTGCTGAAAAGCCGGATAAGTCGGGAAAGCCTGGCTGCCAATGGTGACTATTCCATCTGGCGCTACAAACCGCTCCTGCCTGTGGCCTCAGATGCGCCGGTACCGCCGCTTGCCATTGGCTGGACACCGCTTTACAGGGCAGATCGCCTGGCGGAAAAGCTTGGGCTTGGTCAAGTTTTTGTCAAAGATGACGGACGTCTGCCCACAGCAAGTTTTAAAGATCGGGCAAGCGCGGTGGCCGTTGTGAAGGCACAAGAGCAGAATGCGGAAATAATCACCACTGCCAGTACTGGTAATGCTGCTGCCGCATTAAGTGGCATCTGCGCAAGCGTAGGTCAAAAAAATATCATCTTTGTTCCCGAATCAGCACCTCCTGCCAAGATTGCCCAGCTGCTGGTGTATAATTCAACGGTCATGCTTGTTCAAGGCACCTATGATGACGCTTTTGAGTTATGCCTTGAGGCTGCCAGTGAATACGGATGGTATAATCGCAACACCGGCTTTAACCCTTACATGACCGAGGGCAAGAAGACCGCCGCCTTTGAGATTTGTGAGCAACTAAACTGGCGTGCGCCTGAGGTTATTTTTGTCAGTGTTGGCGATGGCTGTATCATTGGCGGTTTGCACAAAGGGCTGAAAGATCTGCTGGCCTTAGGCTTTATTGAGACCATGCCGCGTATTATCGGCGTGCAGGCTGAGGGCAGCAGTTATCTTTATGAGGCGTGGAAAAACAACGAAGATATTTTGCATAAAGCCCCGGTCTCAGGAATAACACTGGCAGACAGCATCAGTGCAGGACTTCCCAGGGATAGAATCAAGGCGCTCGCCGCGGTGACGCAAACGGACGGCGCATACATCCAGGTCAGTGATGATGCAATTCTGGCAGCGGTACCAGAGCTTGCAAGAGGCATTGGCGTCTTTGCCGAACCAGCCGGTGCCTGCGCTTATGCCGGTCTTGTTCAGGCGGTTTCCGATGGCCTTGTCAGTGCTGATGAACGAATCGTTGTTCTTAATACCGGCAATGGCTTAAAAGATATCCGCAATACCATGAAAGCCGTTGCAATGGCCGGGAGCAGCCCAAGTAGTATTGCTCCGAATATGAATGCATTACAGGACGCCTTAAACAGATCTTAAACAGATAATCCACAACGTTGAAGTATGAGAAGGAACTAATATGAGTAACCTGATAGACCTGAGCCTGGCCGATAAGGGCAAACTTGAAAATGCCATCCAGCGGGCAAAGGAACAGAATATAATCATCCCCACCTTTAAGCAGATGATCGACCCTTCCCTTATCCCGGGAGGTATCAAAAAGCAACTGGCAGGGGTTGGTCTTTGGGATCTGAACCCGCTGAATCTGTTTCGCATCAATTGGCATAATGAGCCAACAGAGAGTGGCGGAACCTTTGGCGGGGTGAATTATCTGGTGTTGCCCAAAGAACTCTCCGGCATAGATGCCCGTATTGTCATTCTGCTGGGGAAATGGTTTCCGACGGGTGCGCATAAAGTGGGTGCTGCCTATGCCTGTCTGGTGCCCCGCCTGGTGACTGGTCAGTTTGACCCGACAACCCAGAAGGCGGTCTGGCCAAGTACAGGCAACTATTGCCGGGGAGGTGCCTATGACTCCAACCTGTTGGCCTGTGATTCCATTGCCATTTTGCCTGAAGGCATGAGCAGAGAGCGGTTTGACTGGCTGGCTGATGTGGCCGGTGAGACCATTAAAACACCCGGCTCAGAGAGCAATGTGAAAGAGATCTTTGATAAATGCTGGGAGCTGCGCAATTCGGGTCAGGATCTGATGATCTTCAACCAGTTTGAGGAGTTTGGCAACTATCTCTGGCATTACGAGGTAACGGGCAGAGCCATGCTTGAGGCGTTAAACGAGGTTATGGCTCCTGAAGATCGCTTTCGGGCAACGGTTTCCAATACCGGATCAGGGGGCACCATTGCCTGCGGTGATTTCATGAAGGTGCAGTTTCCCCATTCCAAAATTGTCGCCAGTGAGGCGTTGCAGTGTCCGACCCTGTTAAATAACGGTTTTGGCGCACACCGTATCGAAGGCATTGGTGATAAGCATGTCCCCTGGATTCATAACGTCAAAAATACCGACGTGGTCACCGCCATTGACGATTTCGGCCCCATGGGGTTAATTCGGTTGTTCAATGAAGATGCCGGTAAAGAATACCTTGCTGGTCAGGGGGTTGAACAGCGTCTTGTCGATGATCTGCATCTGCTGGGGATATCGAGTATTGCCAATGTTCTGGCTGCCATTAAAACCGCCAAATATTACGAGATGGACGAAAACGATGTCATTGTGACCATGGCCACCGATTCCATGGAAATGTACCAGAGCAGGCTGACCGAACTGACCGAAGAGGAAGGCGAGTTTACCCAACAGGATGCGGCTGCGACTTTTCATCGCTATATGCTGGGTGAAACCACGGATAATATGCTTGAGCTGAGTTATGTGGATCGTAAGCGTATTCATAACCTCAAATATTTTACCTGGATTGAGCAGCAGGGAAGAAGCTATGACGAGATTCAGGCGCAATGGTATGACCATGATTACTGGACATCTATTCCTCCCTGCATGGAGAAAATTGACGCCCTCATTGAGCAGTTTAACGAACGCACCGGTCTGTTGAAAAAGCTGGTTTAACGGTATGGGGATATCGATATCAAGGGAGAGTGTCGCTATCTGCCGGGTAGCCTTCAGTATTTGAAAGGAGCTGGATAAGAGCATGCGACTTTGGTTGAAAAATCCGCTGGCAGTTCTTGCTGATGATGGCCTGGATGCCGGCGGGGGTATCGTTGTTGAAGACAGTATTATTGTCGAACTGCTTCCTGACGGGAAGCAGCCGGAGCGGGAGGTCGATCAGGTTTTTGATGCCTCAGCCCATGGTATTATACCGGGGCTTATTAATACCCATCACCACTTTTACCAGACCTTGACCCGTGCCTGCCCGCCGGCATTGAACAAGGAGCTGTTTCCCTGGTTACAGAGTCTCTATCCTCTCTGGGCAGGGCTTACAGAGGAGATGATTCATGTTTCAACCCGACTGGCAGCCGTGGAGCTGCTGTTGTCGGGTTGTACGCTGGCTGCAGATCATCATTATATTTTTCCTGAGGCTGCGCCTGAGGCATTGGATGTTCAGGTCGCGGCCATGGCTGAAATCGGCATCCGGGCAACGCTTACCCGTGGTTCCATGAGCCTGGGCGAGGATGAAGGCGGGTTGCCGCCACGCAATACCATCCAGAGAAGCGAGGTGATTCTTGCAGATAGCGAGCGGGTGATAGCAAAGTATCACGACCCCGGAGAGGGATCCATGCTCCAGGTAGCCCTTGCACCCTGTTCTCCCTTTAGCGTCAGTGAGGAGTTGATGGTGCAGAGTGCAGTTCTGGCCAGGGAAAAAAAGGTTCGCCTTCATACGCATCTTGCAGAAACGGAAGACGAAAATGATTTTTGTCGGGAAAGTTTTGGGTTGCGACCACTGGATTATCTGGAAAAAGTTGGCTGGATGGGTAAAGATGTCTGGCTGGCCCATGGTATTTTTTTTGACAGCAGCGAAATCGAGCGTCTTGGCAGTGCTGGAGTGGGTATTACCCATTGCCCCAGCTCGAATATGTTGTTGGGTTCCGGGATGTGCAAGGTGCTTGAGCTTGAGGCGGCAGGCTGCCCGGTCGGGCTTGGGGTGGACGGTTCAGCTTCCTGTGACAGCTCCAACATGATGCAGGAAGTGCGTCAGGCCTTTTTATTGCAGCGACTGCGCTATGGTGCTGCGGCTGTCAGCCATCTTGATGCATTACGCTGGGCCAGCGAAGGATCAGCCCAATGTCTGGGGCGGGATGATGTCGGAAAAATTGCTCCGGGAATGCAGGCAGATCTTGCTCTGTTCAAACTGGATGAGCTCAGGTTCTCAGGAGCAGGCGACCCCCTGGCCGCACTCGTCCTCTGCGGTGCTCACAGGGTTGATTATGTTATGGTGGGTGGCGTTTGGAAGGTGGAAGATGGCAGTATGGCAGACCTGGATCTTCCCGGCCTGCTGGCAGAACATGCAGGTCTTGCTCAGGAATTACTCTCAGGCGTAGAATGACCTGAGCTATTAGTTAACCAGGTGATAAAACACCATTTATTAATACGTTGTATTTTTTAAAGGAGAGAAAAAATGAAGAAAAGTGCGATTTTGGTTGCAGGCTGTGCCCTGGTCATTGGTTCCCTTTGCTCAGCTCCGGCTGATGCAAAGGGCTATTTCCACAAGACAGAGCTGGAAATGCATATGGATTTTAATCGTGACAAAGGTTTTGGTACAGAAACAGATATTCTGACAGCAACAGTTAATCATTTTTCCGAATGGAAATATGGTGACAACTTTTTCTTTTTTGATGTTGAAGGAAAAGATGATTACAAATTGGAAGCCGCTCAATACTACGGTGAGTTTGCCTCTCGTTTCAGCCTTGACAAAATCATTCTCGGCGCAGACAATGGCAGCAACCTGCTCGGCTCTTTTTTGAAAGAGAGTTACATTAAACTCGAGTACAATGGCGGTTCTCCGGTAGACGGTTACGATTATATCGACGATGCGCTGCTCTATGGGGTGTCTTTTGACCTGGATCTTGGTCAGCCTAATTTTGGTTTTACCAATCTGTCCTTTCTTATTAAAGATTTCACAGCAATTGATGGCCACGACAACAGTGAAACCAACTGGCAGGTCACCCTGGTGTGGGGGCAGCCCTTCTCACTTGGTTCTCTGAATTTCAATTTCCAGGGATTTTTTGATGTCTGGGAATATAATAATGAAGTTGTTGTCCTGACCGAGCCACAGATCAGGTTGCAGCTCAATTCTTTTGTTGGTCAAGACAACTTTCTTTCTGATTCTGCCATTGGTATGGAATTTGAGTTTTCCAACAGGTTTTTCGACCAAGGCAATTCAGACTGGTATGTTAACCCGACCGTATTTTGGGTAACAAAATTCTAATATTGTTGGTGTACAGATGTTGATGAATACAGGGCGGCTGACTATCAGCCGCCCTTTTTGTATGGTATACGCATTGCCTGTGACTGTTGAAAGGACAACATCAAAAGATCACGGGCGATGCTCTTCCTGTCATCTGCAATCTGGAATTGTCCTGGCTGGGTATCATCTGGAATACGCGTAATTGTTTGAGGGTCACCATGATAGAAAGCAAAATTCTCAGCCGACTGGAACAGGGGGAAATCCTTGCTCTGGTCACAATTATTGATAAAAGCGGCTCTGCCCCAAGGCTGCCCGGCTCCAAGATGATTGTGGATGCAGATGGTCGTCAGCACGGCACCATCGGTGGTGGCAGGCTGGAATATATGGCCGCAGAAGCTGCCCGCTCCATTGCCCGGGGGGCATCTTCGACGGTCACCGAGTTTGACCTGCGGGGCGAGGAGGGTGACAGTGACATGGTCTGCGGAGGAGTACAGCTGGTGCTTATTGAACGGCTCACACCGGAAATGGTTGCTGTGTTCAGACAGGCTGAACAGTGCTTTGCCGCCGGTAAGCAGGGGCTCTGGCATATTGATATTACAGACCATGCACATCCTCGCAGACGGTTTTGTCCTGTTGTCAATGGCCAGGTGGATTGTTCTGTTCCCCCGGATATAGACGTGCAGGCTCTGCTGAGGAGCCGTACCACCCGGCTTGTCCGCAGCAGCAGGCAACTGGTGGTACTTGATCCGTTGCCCAAAAACGGCACTGTGGTACTGTTTGGCGGTGGACATGTTTCACTGGAAGTTGCGGCATTGGCAGCATATATTGATTTTGACGTGATTGTTTGCGATGATCGTGATGAATTTGCCAACAATGAGCGATTTCCCATGGCAATGGAAACGCAACTTGTCGATTTTACAGATGTGTTTTCAGGTCTTGATTGCCGGGGAGAGCTGTATTTGCTCATCATTACCCGGGGGCATGGGTCGGATCAGGAGGTGCTTGCTCAGGCATTGCGCACCAGGGCTCGTTATATCGGTATGATCGGCAGCCGGAGAAAACGGGATATCATTTATACCAATTTGCGTCAACAGGGCTTTACCGAAGCAGATTTTGCCCGGGTTCATTGCCCGGTTGGACTTGCCATTGGCTCGGAAACTCCCCGTGAGATTGCCGTGAGTATTACGGCTGAGATCATTGCCGCCCGTGCCGGAGTGTTGTGATTGATGACAGATGTTTTTTCAACCCTTATCCAGTCCGGAGACAAGGTAGTTGCCATTGTCGGGGCAGGCGGAAAAACTGCACTTATGTTTTGTCTTGCCGCAGGTTTTGTTGGGCAGGGCAACAGAGTTATCACGACCACAACAACCAGAATTCTTGTCCCTGAATCCCAGCAGTCTCCACGCGTTGTACTGGCAGAAGATGCAGATTTTCCTGCCACTCTGCATCACGGCCTGACCAGCTGTAACCATGTCACGGTTGGCCGACAGGTTCTGGCTGCCAATAAGTTGCAGGGGCTGTCTCCAGCCGAACTGAAATGTATTGTTGATCATGCCCCGGTTGACCGGCTCATTGTCGAGGCAGATGGGGCCCGGGGGCTTTCGCTCAAAGCACCGGGAGCAAGAGAACCTGTTGTCCCCTTTGATACGGATCTTTTTATCGTTCTTGTGGGGCTGGATATCATTGGCCAACGCTTGAGCAACAACCACGTCTTCCGGCCGGAACGGGTAGCCGCACTCACCGGCTCCGCCCTGGGGGATGTAATCACCCCGCAGATTATTGGCCGCCTTATCACCCATCCCGAGGGGCTGCGTAAAGGCTGCCCGGAAACTGCCCGTTGCTGCATTTTTTTAAACAAAGCGGAAACTCCTGATCGTCTTGCCTGTTCATCCGAAATAATCAGTGCAACCAAACGTCTTTTCTGGCCGACAACCTGCATATTTGCGACAGGTTCAATCCTCAATGATAAGGCCGAAATCCTCGGTTGATCGCCCTCGCCCCTTGCTGTTTTCTTTTTTCCCTTTGGTCGGCTCCAGCACCATTCTGTGCCTCAGCGGAGTATTCTGTTCCCTGGTGCAGACATTTTTTGTAGTAAACGGGGTGGAGCACAAGTTAACCTCCTGAAATACCGCCATAAATATTTATGGCATGATGTTTGCTAGTTGATAGGCAAAGAGCGCAATACGGTTGTTGGCTCTTTTGTCGTTTTGGCCAAAAACGAATTGAGGAAATTGAAGAACAGAACCCTTACAATGTAAATATTATGGAGGTAATCCCATGTTGAAAAAAATAGTTCCGACAATCCTGGCCGTCTTCTTTGCTGCTTCTGCTTTTGCTGCTGCCCCTGCCTTTGGCCTGCTTGATCTTGACCAGAATGGCACACTTTCCAAGGCTGAGGCTGATAAAGCCGGTATCACAACAGAGCTTTTTGCCCAGGCAGATGCTGATAAGGACGGCGCGTTGTCAGCTGAAGAATATGGCACCCTTGTCAATGGTGAAAAGAAATAACAGGATTTTTTTATCAGGGGTGGCAATGTAGCCTGTCACTCTACTCCATAAGATTGTACCGCAAATGTTTGACGTTTGCTCGCATCCTGTGGAGCCTGTTGTTGACTCCCTCAGTCCGTGCCCGGGTTGGGGGATTTTTTTTTGCAGAGACACTCCCAAAGGATTTGTACAAGAGATATTTTTACGTATTAATGAGGAAAACGATGAAACATCAACGTATTGTATTGGCAATCATCTGTTTGCTGATCACAGCTGCGGCTCCAGCAGTCTTTGCCGCAACAACCCTGCATAAACTGGGTAAAAGCCCGTTTCACAAACCATCACTTACCAGCCGGGCTGATCTGGTCGCCATGGTGCAGGCAGAAGGTGCCGCCATTGAACAGGGATTTGCAAAAGCAGGATATCCCGAGCTGTATACCAGTTTTACCGAGCAGGTTCACAACGCTGCTCCTGAGGACATAGAGATTAGTCAGGGGGAAAGGCTGGAATGGATGCTTTACCGGAAAAATGGTCAGGGTAAGGTACGGGTTGCCAAAGATGTAACCTGGGCTGGAGAACACCCTTTTACCGCGTTCAGGCTTTATCTGCGTCAGAACGAACACCGCTATGAGATAATAATCCCTCATATTTGCGGGAATATTGCCCTGCGCTCAATAACTGAGGCAGCTGTTCCACCACCGCAACCTGTTGCCAACCAGGAGCCGCAATGCCGGATGACAGTCTCGCAACAGCCGCTGTTTTGTGGTGATCAGATAACCGTTGATGCCTCTGGCTCCTCGGATAATGATGGCTCAATCTCAACGGTAACAATTGCCATGGTCGACGATGAGGGCAAGACCATTGAAGAAAAAACCATCACCTCTCAACCCTTTTCAGGTACCTTGACCGTTCCATGTGGCGGAACCTATCATGTGGAAACGCGGGTGACCGATGATCAGGGCGCAGAAACAACATCTCCTGCCTGTCGTCAGGATGTCTCGGCCCGGCAACGGATTGTGCCGGTTGCTGCTGTCGGTTTCATGCACCTGGTTGATCCCGGAAATTTTGCGACCATGCGTGGCGGCCTCGAATACTGGGTCAATGATAATGTTTCAGTAATGGGTATGCTTGGCTATTCGATCCATATTGATGGTAACCAGGGTGACGACGCTCTGTCAGCTGATCTGCTCGGATTATATCATATCGATGATTATTATATAGGAGGCGGTATTGGCTGGTGGAACATGGATGATGAAAGCTATGACCGCTATCAACGCGAAATTCTGGACGGCAGTAATCTTGATTTGATCCTGCAGGCCGGAAAAAAGGTCTATGGAGAGGATGAAGGTTTTACGGTCTCTGTTTTTGCAGAAGCCCGAGCCTTTGCCGATAGCCTTGATGAGCTGGAAGTCGGTACCCGGTTTACCGGAGGACTGCTCTTCCATTTTTAAATAGGCCCTGCGATGTTACCTCCCCGTGATGAGTTTTTCTTCCGGGGAGGAGTCCTGGTTTAGTCACATGGAGATCAAGCGATGTGAGCAAACCTGTGAGACTCTACAAGGCAATTGTCAAGGTACCCTTAAATAAACGCCTTTCTATTCTGAGCTCCTGTTTTCGAAACAGGGGTCGATTCTGCAAAAAACACCTGATACAAAAAAATAACATACAAGACTATTGCGGCTCCTGCAAAAGGCAGGGAAAAATATCCCAATGGGCAGAGCACCAGCACTGTGAGCCAATGCAGGGTAATCAGCCGTTTTGAATTGAGTTGAATGGGGAAATCCTGTCGACGACAGATAAGAAGAAGGCCACTCAGGTTCCAGCCGTAGAGGGATGTGAAGGTGTGGAGACGAAGTAAAGGCTCGAGCTGAGGCTGGGTGAAACCGCCAGAGTATTTTAAAAAGATATAGCTGATTCCCGAAATTGAGGTGATGAGTAGAAAGAAAATGCCTGAGGTGAGAAAATTTTTCTGCTGCCCGGGTGAGCCATACTGAAGATACACAAACAAAATGAGCAGCACCAACAAAAAAAGCAGGGTGGCAATCGCCATTTGAGGGACATATAAATGACCAAGAATAAGAAGGAAAAAAAGAATAACACCAAGATTTATCCCCCAGAATGAAAGCTCACTCAGTACCTGAATAACACCAGAAAAACGTGAGTCTATTTGCGTAAAAACAACAGCCAGGGAAATAAGAGAAACCGGGAAAGAAAAAGCCAGGTAAAAGGTGTTAAGGGAGAAGCCATTCAGTATGGTCCAGGTGCCGAATTGCTTATTATAGAGGACCACACTTGAAAAAATCAACGCACACGACAGACAGAGCAGGGATGCCTGATGAAATTTTCTCCCGATATTTTCTGTTGCTGAAAACAGAGCCGACGGAAGTATCTGGCCAAAAGTTTTGTACCGGACTGTCTCAACCAAAACGGCAAGAGGCCAGGGCAGAATCATTGCTGCCAGGGTAATATTAAAAAAGGAGCTGAGAGCAAAACCTATTGCAAGAAAGAGAAACAAACGCCCGTATAGAGAAAGCTCTTTCCTGTTTTCACTGAAATAGAGAATCAACGTGCCTCCACTGCACAGATTAAAAAGAAAAATGTGGAGCCGTTCAAAGTTATACTGATCTGGTGGAATCAGCAGATGCAGAAAACCAGACAGTATGCCTATGGCAAGCATCACCAGGAAGAGAAATTTCAGTGGATTACTCATAAGGCTCTTTGTTAGAGTTGCAGAAAAGAAGGTAATGCTGCATAAGCTGACGGCACATCCTCGTTGTTTGGATGAATTAATTGACAAGTTACAACAGATTAACTGAGTTTTGAATTCCAGAGTAAGGCTCCGGAAAAAAGAGGCTCACTATACAAATGCAAATGATGACTCAATGCAATCTCATTCTTGCCCTCCTGGCCGGATTAGTATTTCCAGAACTGGCTTTGGCAACAAATTTTTATGTTACCACAGATGGCAACGATGCCAATAGCGGAACCTCGCTTTCCGCTCCCTGGAAAACCCTGGCTTTCGCCGCCACTTCACCTCTTATCCAACCCGGTGATACGGTATTTGTCCAGGCCGGGCAATATTCCGCAAATAAAAAGGGTCAGGTACAAATTATCTCCGATAGAATCCTACTCAACCTTGTACGGCGGGCTTGGTGTCCAGGAACGTAGTGCTGTTTCTTTAATTTGAAAAAAGGATTGACGATTTAAAACTACTCTGACCCGAATGGCACTTACTTTAGTAATTCATTCTCGACTAATTAGCCGAAAAACC
>RKSL01000109.1 GCA_008633435.1 Candidatus Desulfobulbus rimicarensis
CTCTCTCTCTTTCTCTCTCTCTCTCTCTCTCTCTCTCTCTCTCTCTCTCTCTCTCTCTTGCTCTCTCTCTCTCTCTCTCTCTCTCTCTCTCTCTCTCTCTCTCTTTCTCTTTCTCTCTCTCTCTTTCCCTCTCTCTCTTTCTTTTTCTCTCTCTCTCTCTCTTTCTCTCTCTCTCTCTCTCTTTCTATCTCTTTTTTCTTTCTCTCTCTCTCTCTCTCTCTCTCTCTCTCTCTCTGTACAGCCATGGGGATGCTCACCACTGAGATTAACCAGTTCAGTGTCTATGCCCTCATTTTCAAGCTCACAAAAGACATATTTTATCAGCTGCTCGGTATTGCCGCCTTTCCGGGCGCTGCCATTAAATGCTACAACTTTCATCAATTACACCTCATCATCATCAGACATTATAGAACGTGGCAAATCATTGAGATTAATTTTTGCTGC
Organism: Candidatus Desulfobulbus rimicarensis; assembly: GCA_008633435.1. Lineage (GTDB taxonomy): Bacteria > Desulfobacterota > Desulfobulbia > Desulfobulbales > Desulfobulbaceae > Desulfobulbus_C > Desulfobulbus_C rimicarensis. The sequence continues at coordinate 445 of RKSL01000109.1, forward strand.
CTCTTCAATACCTCGTTTAAGTGCCTTACTGTTCATTTCTTCAGTGCCTTTGGGCACTCTGGCCAGCAATGCCTTTTCAAGATTTTCCAAATCCACCTGGCCGCAAAGCAACCCAACAGCACCCAGGGCTACCATGTTGGCGACCAACCCTCTGCCTATTTCCTCTTTGGCAATTTCAGTAAACGGGATGGCTATAATTCTGCTGGTGGGATGTTGTTCCACCAGGCCACTGTCAACCACCAGAATGCCATTTTGTTTGAGATCATAAAAATAGGCATCACAGGCAGCCTGGTTCATGGCCAGTAACAGATCAAGCTCCAGGGCTTTTGGATAATCTATGGGATTGTCACTGATAACGACTTCAGCCTTGGACTTGCCACCACGTGCCTCAGGGCCATAACTCTGGGTCTGACATACCTGTTTGCCGTCATATACGCCAACAGCCTCAGCAAAAACAACTGCTGCGGTAATCAACCCCTGACCGCCGGATCCGCTGAAGCGAATTTCGTAGCGCTCCTGATTTTTTTGTTCTGCAGTCATACCTTCTCCTTTTGTGCCCTGGCCTGTTCACGCACCTTTATATATTCTTCTGTAGAAATGGGAATCTCCCGATCAGCAAGTACACCAATGGTGGTTTTTCCCTCAAGTTCTTCAGGAGACATTTTTGCTGCTCTGCTCACTGTTATCGCCTGTTCTTTAAACGATTTGAGCATATCAACGGCACCACCAAGTTTATTGCGTCGACCATACTGGATATGACAGTTGGAAATAACCTCAACCACTGCAAATCCACGTTTTTTGACGGCCTGCTCTATGAGACGGTCAATAAGATCAGCATGGTACACTGTTGATCTAGCCACAAAAGAGGCTCCGGCAGTTACAGCAAGTTCTGCAATGGAAAAAGCATGTTCAATATGGCCATATACAGAAGTTGTGGATTTTGAACCGAACGGCGTGGTCGGTGAATACTGGCCGCCCGTCATGCCATAGATGGAATTATTAATAATAATAGCTGTCAAATTCAGGTTGCGTCTGGCAGCGTGAATAAAATGATTGCCGCCAATGGCTGTTGAATCGCCATCGCCCATGATCGCGATTACATTCATGGCGGGATTTGCCAGTTTAACCCCTGTTGCAAAGGTAAGTGCCCTGCCATGGGTGGTATGCAGGGTGTTGAAATCAAGGTAAGTGGGCATCCGGCCTGAGCAGCCGATACCAGAGGCGAGAACAATGTCATCTTTTTCAATGTTCAGCTTTGATATTGCCCGTAACAAAGCCCCCATAACAATACCGTTGCCACAACCAGGGCACCAGACATGGGGGAATTTTTTATTATGTCGAAGATATTCGTGGCGCAAGGCCTGTGCAGGAATAGGCATAAGAGTACCTTATCTTAAAGTTTCATCAAATGATCAAATATTTCACGCGGTGTGATAAACTTGCCGTCTATCCTGTTATGTTTTTTCACAACACATTCACCGTTGTTCACCCGCTGAACTTCACGGCTGATCTGCCCCATATTCATTTCAGGTACCAGCACTGCCCGACATTGCTGCAAAAGCGGGGTAACGGTACGTCTTGGAAAAGGAAACAGGGTTATTAGCTGCAACAGCCCGGCCTTGACCCCGTTTTCCCGTGCATCCTGTACAGAACGCAGAGCAGACCTGGCCACTGCACCGTAGGCAATAACAAAGACTTCTGCATCATCAAGATAATAACCTTTGGTCATCTGAATATCCGGGAATCCCCGGGTTATTTTTCTGGCCATCCGTTCGTGAAAACTCTTCACTTCAGCAGGTTTCTGGGTGGGATACCCCATATCATCATGGATCAGCCCGGTAACGTGGTGACGATAGCCTTCACCAAAAGCAGCCATGGGCGGCACACCCCGGGCATCTCCCTCATAGGGTTTATACCAGTCAGGTGGAACACTGGGTTTCATACGATCCACCACCTTTATCTCTTCAGTATCGGGCAGTTCAACACATTCCCGGGTATGGGCAACAACCTCATCAGAGAGCAGAATTACCGGCACCCGATATTTTTCCGCAATATTAAAAGCTTTGACAGTAAGGGTGAATGAGTCCATAACCGTTGACACAGACAACACCACAATGGGATGATCGCCGTGGGTACCCCAGCGAGCCATCTGGACATCCCCCTGGGCAGGACACGTTGGTAATCCGGTTGAAGGGCCGCCGCGCATGACATTGACAATCACACAGGGCACTTCAGCAACACAGGCAAAACCAAGATTTTCCTGCATCAGGGCAAATCCTGGCCCTGATGTTGCGGTCATGGCCTTTACGCCGGCAAGGGATGCACCGATAATGGCTCCCATGCTGGCGATTTCATCCTCCATCTGAATAAACGTGCCATCAACCACTGGAAGCTGTATGGACAGCTGCTCGGCAATTTCAGAGGCAGGGGTAATGGGATACCCTGCAAAAAACCGGCACCCCGCCGCAAGCGCCCCCTGGACGATAGCTTCATTGCCCTGCAAAAGAAAACGCTGTTTAACCTGATCAGACATCATTTGCCCTCTTTTTGGATTTGCGTTCGGACACTGTTATTGCAAAATCCGGACAATGAATCTCGCAAAAACGACAACCCACGCATTTATCACTGTTCATCATGCCGGGTTTTCCGTTTTTTCCCGCCTCAATAATCTTCTGCGGACAAAAAGCCATACAGATGCCGCAAGCCTTGCACCAGTCATGGTAAAAAGAAACATCATAATGCTTCTTTTTTTTGACCGGTGTCTTCCGGCTGCTTTTTTTTGTGGCAGCCTTTTTACCAGTACCTTTTTCAGTCATTTTATTTCCCAAATAAAAAAACAGTAAATAGCGGAACATCAACCCGATAACTCCATCAGGTACGTTTATGTTCTGCTGTTACCCCCCCAATACATACGGTCTATAAAAATTGCAACAAAAACTGCATATTTTTTCTTACTACAGCAAAAAAACCTCTAGAGTTTTCTCTTGTAAACCACCCAACTTTTGTATATACATTTTTTGTTAGGCAATACTTACGTTATGTTTCAATCACACACGGAGGTTTTTTTATGAAAATGTTGAATAATACATTGTTTTTTGGTCTTGCCATAGCTGCCACCCTGCTCATGGGGTCGGGTTCAGCCCAGGCCAGAACCCAGTTTGTCACCATTGGTACCGGAGGAATCACCGGTGTGTACTATCCCACAGGCGGTGCTATTGCCAAGATGGTGAATAAGAAGAAGAAAGAATACGGCATCCGGGCAACTGTTGAATCAACCGGTGGCTCTGTTTTTAATATTAATGCTGTCATGAATGGTGATCTCGAATTTGGTATTGCTCAGTCTGACCGCCAGTTTCAGGCAATTAAGGGCATGGCAGAGTGGAAGGATAAAGGTCCTCAGGCCGATCTGCGCGCAGTCTTTTCAATTCACCCGGAATCTGTGACTCTGGTTGCTGCAGTTGATGCTGGTATCAAAAACATCACAGATCTGAAAGGCAAAAAAGTCAACATCGGAAACCCCGGCTCTGGACAGCGCCAAAACGCTATTGACGCCCTTGATGCTGTTGGCATTAACTATGAAAAAGACCTGAAAGCCGAATCCATCAAGGCATCTGAAGCTGCCAGTCTGTTGCAGGATGGTCGTATTGACGCGTTTTTCTACACTGTAGGGCATCCCTCAGGATCCATTAAAGAGGCCACTTCAGGTGCCAGAAAAGTACTGATTGCTGATATTACCGGTATTGATGGATTACTGGCAAAATATCCCTACTATGCCAAAGCAACAATCCCGGCAAGCCTCTACCCCGGTGCACAAAATGATAAAGACATCAATACCTTTGGCGTAAAGGCAACACTTATCACCTCAGCGAAAGTCAGTGATGATATTGTTTATGCAATCACCAAAGAGGTTTTTGACAATTTTGATTATTTCAAAAAACTTCACCCAGCCTATGCGACCCTCACCAAAGAGCAGATGCTTGAAGGATTGTCTGCACCTCTGCATCCCGGTGCGATCAAATATTACAAGGAAGTCGGCTTAATGAAATAATTACAGCCTGTTCTTTCGGGATATTTTTTAGGCGATGGCTGCTCAGCCATCGCCTTTTTTGTTCTTTTGTTCTTTTGTTCTGATTTTTTTTAATTGCTTGTCTCCCCTGCAGCCCCAGCTGTCCCTGTTTACCGACAAATATAATGAAATCCAGTGCGTTTTCTGGTATTTTTTCATCTCTATGTGGCATTATTCAAGCAAGAAAAGAACGTATCATTACTGAGGTGACGAGGTTTCCATGAGCAAATTTGACGTGCAATTTGAAGATGATGGCATGGAGATGGCCAAAAAAATGGCCGAAGAAGAAGAAGGTATTGGTCGAAAACCCACGGGCTGGCAAAAATACATTATCCCGACCATCGCTGTCACCTGGAGCCTGTATCAACTCGCTCTGCCCAGGTTTATTGTTCTTGACACTACCTACATCCGGGCAATCCATCTTGCCTTTGCCCTGACCCTGGTTTTTCTGAACTATCCTTTGTTGAAAAAACCGATATTTGGTATCAGGTATTTTTCTGAAACCAAATCCATCCCCTTCCTTGACATGGTTCTGGCAGCTCTCGCCTGTTTCTCAGCCCTCTACCTGATCATCTTTCTCAATGACATCAACAACAGGCAAGGCTCGCCGATTCAAATGGATATTATCTTTGGCATTATGTTGACGGTTCTACTGCTTGAGGCTGCCCGCCGCACCATTGGCCCCGCCCTCCCGATAATCAGCGGATTTTTTATTGCCTACTGCTTCCTTGGCCCATACATGCCTGATCTCATTGCCTTTAAAGGCACTTCGCTCAACCGGTTTGTCGGCCAGATGACCATGTCAACCGAAGGCATTTACGGAATTCCGCTGGACGTGTCAGCCACCATTGTCTTTCTTTTTGTGTTGTTCGGGGCCATGCTTGATAAGGCGGGTGCAGGCCATTATTTTATCCAGCTGGCCCTGAGTCTGCTTGGCCGATTCAAAGGCGGGCCTGCCAAAGCGGCAATCATGGGCAGTGGTCTGACCGGGATGATCTCCGGTTCAAGTATTGCAAATATCGTCACCACCGGCACCTTTACCATTCCAATGATGAAAAAAGTCGGTTATCCGGCCACCAAGGCGGCAGCTGTCGAAGTTGCAGCTTCAACAGACGGACAACTTGCTCCACCCATCATGGGGGCTGCTGCCTTTATTATTGCCGAATATGTAAACGTACCCTACATTCAGGTTGTCAAGGCCGCAGCTATTCCAGCCTTTGCCTCCTATGCAGCACTTTTTTATATTTCCCATATTGAAGCGTCAAAACTTGGCATCAAAGGCCTGCCCAAGAGCCAACTTCCACAATTTTTTAAAACCCTGGTTACAGGGCTCCACTTTCTGGTACCTCTTGGCATGCTGCTCTATGAACTGATTGTTGTTCGCCATTCTCCGGAGCTCGCAGCCTTTAACGCCATCTGCGTGCTTGCTGTTATCATGCTTTTTCAAGGCCCGCTTAAAGCCATGCGCAGCAAAACCTCAATAGCTGAGGCCTTTAAAGAATCTATAACCCTTATTTTTTCATCCCTTGCTGCCGGAGCAAGAAACATGGTTGCAGTGGCACTTGCTACCGCTGCTGCAGGCATCATTGTGGGGGTTGTAGCACTTGGTCTGGGTAACCTTATCTCAGAAATTATTGATGTGCTCTCCATGGGTAATGTCTTTTTAATGCTTGTCATCACAGCCATGGCAAGCCTTATTATCGGCATGGGACTGCCCACCACAGCAACATATATTGTCATGGCTGCACTTACGGCACCAGCCATTGTCAATATCGGCGGTATGCAGGGCTTTGTAGTGCCGCTCATGGCTGCCCATCTCTTCTGTTTTTACTTTGGCATTCTGGCAGATGACACCCCGCCAGTTGGCCTTGCTGCCTATGCGGCTGCAGCCATTGCAAAGTCGCCACCAATTGCCACAGGACTTCAAGGGTTTATGTATGATATCCGGACAGCTATCCTGCCATTCATGTTTATCTTTAACACAGACCTCATCCTCCATAACATCAACTCCTGGTCACAGGGCATTTTGATTTTTGTCATGACCTGTTTTGGTAACTTTGCCTTTGCCTCG
>RKSL01000110.1 GCA_008633435.1 Candidatus Desulfobulbus rimicarensis
AATTTTATTTTTTCGTCCGTATTCCATCCGACACAGTGAGGCAATCATGGAAAGTATTTATTTGATAAAAACACCCTAATCCTCTTGCCATAACAATAGTTCTTACTTAAAGTGAGTTAAAATATCTGGTATAAGAAGATGGATCTTTTTCTTTTGTCCATTTGCTCTGAACCAAAATAATAAATCAATATAGAGTGATACTATGTGGGAATATACAGATAAAGTTCAACAACATTTCATGGACCCGCAGAATGTGGGTGAACTCAAAAATGCCAGCGGTACCGGCGATGTCGGCTCTCTGTCATGCGGTGACGCTTTAAAGCTCACTATTCAGGTTGACGAGAACAGTATAATTACCGATGCAAAATTCAAAACATTTGGCTGCGCATCAGCTATTGCCTCGTCTTCGGTTTTGACCGAAATCGTCAAGGGAATGCACATTGATGATGCCGCCAAACTGACCAATGAAGACATTGCCGAAGCACTGGGCGGTCTGCCCAAAGAAAAAATGCACTGTTCTGTCATGGGGCGTGAGGCCCTTGAGGCGGCCATTGCAGATTTTAAAGGCGTGATCCTGCCCATGGCTGAAGGTGATGTCGTCTGTGAGTGTTTTGGCGTTACAGATCTTGAGGTTATTCGGGCAATTAAAGAATCTGACCTCCGCTCTGTTGAAGAAATTACTAACTTTACCAAGGCTGGTGGCGGCTGTGGCAAGTGTGAGGACCGGCTGCGGGAAATTCTCCAGCAGACCGTTGAGGGCATAGCTGCTGAAAAAATCAAGCCCCATAAAGATCAACGCATGACCACCCTTCAAAAGATCAAAAAAATCGAAGATGTGCTTGAGCGCGAGATCAAACCCACCCTCAAAAAAGATGGCGGCGACATTGAGCTTGTTGATGTGGATGGTGATTTTGTAACAGTATCGCTCCGTGGAGCCTGCTCAGGCTGCCAGTCTTCCCAGACCACATTAAAAGAATATGTGGAAAAGAAACTGCGCGAACAGGTCATTGACACCCTGATCGTTGAGGAGGATAAATAATGGACTGCGGCAACGACAACGTCATTTACATGGACAACAATGCCACCACCCGGATTGCCCCTGAAGTGCTTGATGCCATGATGCCCTTTCTCAGCGGCTGCTACGGGAACCCTTCTTCCATGCATACCTTTGGCGGACAAGTTGGCCGGGCTGTTGAAGAGGCGCGTGCCCGGGTTGCAGAGCTTATTGGCGCAGACCCCGAAGAAATCGTGTTCACAAGCTGCGGTACCGAAAGTGACTCAACAGCTATTCTCTCTGCCTTTCAGACCTATCCGGAAAAACGGCATGTGGTGACCTCAAGGGTTGAACATCCGGCAGTGAAAAGCCTGTGTGACAGCCTGACTCAACTCACCGGCCACAAGCACCGGACAACACGCCTGATGGTGGAGGCCGATGGCACCCTTGATCTTGAAAGTTTTGAAAAAGCCCTCACTGAAGACACGGCAATCGTTTCGATTATGTGGGCCAACAATGAAACCGGAGTTATCTTTCCGGTAGAAAAAATGGCGGCTCTGGCCAATGAACGGGGCATTCTGTTTCACACGGATGCTGTTCAGGCTGTGGGCAAACTCCCCATTAACATGCAAGAAAATACAATTAATTTTCTTTCGCTTTCCGGTCATAAACTTCATGCACCAAAAGGTGTTGGCGTATTATATATCCGCAAAGGTACCCCATTTGTTCCCTTCTTGAACGGTGGCCACCAGGAGAACGGTCGCCGGGGTGGCACAGAAAATGTGGCTTCGATTGTCGGCCTTGGTCGAGCCTGTCAGCTGGCAGCAGAAACCCTGGATGAAGAAAACACCAGGGTCAGGGCATTGCGTGACAAACTTGAGCAGGGGTTATTAACCTCAATCCCCAGAGCCATGCTGAACGGGCACCCCAAAGAGCGTTTACCCAACACCACAAATGTCAGCTTTGAATTTGTTGAAGGCGAGGCAATACTCCTGCACATGAATCAGTACAATATCTGCGCATCATCCGGCTCTGCCTGTACTTCAGGATCCCTTGAGCCGTCCCATGTACTCAGGGCAATGGGAGTGCCATTTACAGCAGCACATGGTTCGATACGTTTCAGCCTGTCCGTGTACAACACAGAAGAAGAAGTCGATTTTGTCCTTGAAAAAATGCCACCGATAATTGCCAACTTACGAGAAATGTCACCTTTTTGGGAAGAGAATAAAGCATAATAGGAAGTACAAAAAACTGGAAGCACCATACTGTACTCACAATCATGGCACATGAGTTTCAGGGATCGTCACTATTCAGGTGGGTGTAAAAAACTTGCAAAACCACTGAGTGTAACTGATCAGATGTGCCCGAGATTCAGTAGGTAAGCGAACCTGTGAGACTCCGAGCAGGCCAACGAACTATAACCCGTCTATGCGAGGCGGCCTGATCGCCTGAAGATTGGGTACAGCTGAACAGTTACCAGGGATCAATGTATTCCATTCGATCCCTGGTCTGCCTGTCTTCTTTTACCGTGGTTTTTACAGCTTGACTGTATTAGGCTGGCCAGCCACAACAAACAATTAAAGAGCGCCTTAAAAAATTAGAACTTTCGGTCGAGCTCAGGTAAACGACCATCGGGAAACTCCGAGGGACGAGAAATTAAGAAGCACAGCATATCAGCCATATATGAGAATTTTTCATTTTTCTGTGCCCCAGTGATCGAGCAAGATAACCGTGGTTACTAAACTTCGAAAGGCAATTTTTCAAGGTGGCCTAAAGTCAGTCACTTCGGCGTGGCACGTTAGTAGATGCTGCGGCTTTCAAATAAATTCTGATATCTGTGGAGCAAAGGCATGAGAGTCGTCCCCCCCTCGTTTGAAGTTCTGGAAAACCTTGATACCGAGAGTCTTGCCGTTCGCATCGAGTTTTGCGGCCGAATCTGTTATAAAAGTGAAAATAAAATAGATCAGGAATCTGCACTCCCTTTTGTTTCCAAGATGGCTGAGCATGGACATAATTCAGTGCTCGAGATGGGAGTGGTTACCCTTGAGGTCGACTGTGCTGATAAGGCTCGGGCAGATGAACTGTTTTTCACTCAGCCCAGATATCTTCACATTGACCGGAATGAGAATCAATTACTTATTACCGGCAGTGTCAGGGCTTTTCGGGAAATGCTCATGTTCCATGATGATTGCCAGGTGGTTAATGCGATGTGTGCATTTCTCAATGACCGCCACCCTTATTTTTTCAGCACTATCCTTCCGGAAAAGGGGTTTATTTTCGATTCTTCAATAACTGTTCGTAAGGTCGAGCTTGATGAAGTTACACAATTTTCACCAGACAAGCTCCTCAAACACCGTCATATTGCAGTGAAATTTGTTGTCAACCGTGCCATTACCCATGAAATTGTCCGCCACAGGCCATGTTCTTTCCTGCAGGAAAGCCAGCGCTACTGCCGCTACAGCGACGATAAATTCGGCAATGAAGTAACGTTTATCAAGCCCATGTTTTTCGCCGAAGGCAGCCGCGAATATGCAATCTGGCAAAAAGCGATGCTCGACACAGAACAGATGTATCTGCAGCTCCTTGAGACCTCAACTCCCCAGGCGGCGCGAACCGTTCTGCCAAACTCCTGTAAAACTGAACTTATTGTTTATGCAAATTTTGCAGAGTGGAAACATATCTTCAAACTGAGAACCACCAAAGCCGCTGAACCGACAATGCGAGAAGTGACTATTCCCCTCTTTGAAGATTTCAAACAACGTTTCCCAACAGTTTTTTCGTAGTTTCGTCCCGATTTTTCTCTGATTCCATTGGCTTAATGACTCTCGGCTCAGCACTGAGTGGAGAGTCATTGACAACTTGCGCTGAACCTGCTAAGTTAGCGTGATTATCGTAGTTTTAGCACAGGATTCTCCTGAGCTGTCTTATTTAGTCACCCCTATTTTTTTAAAACTTTGAAGGAGGACCCTATGGTTTTGGATCCCACCAAACATGCGGATTGGGAAATTGCGGAAGAGGCGGAAAGCCGAATGAAAACGGTATATGAGCTTGGTGAAATGCTCGGCCTTGACAAAGAAGAGCTGCTACCCCATGGACATTATCTTGCAAAACTTGATTACCGGAAAATTCTTGACCGGTTGAAAGACAAACCAGATGGAAAATACGTCGACGTAACAGCTATTTCACCTACACCTCTTGGCGAAGGAAAATCAACCTGTGCCATGGGACTTGTTCAGGGACTGGGTAAACGCGGTAAATCTGTGATCGGAGCCATCCGTCAGCCTTCCGGTGGCCCGACCATGAATATTAAAGGTTCTGCTGCAGGTGGCGGTCTTGCCCAGTGTATCCCTTTGACCCCTTTCTCCCTGGGCATGACCGGCGACATCAACGCCATCATGAACGCCCACAACCTTGGTATGGTTGCCTTAAGTGCACGTATGCAGCACGAATGTAACTATACTGATGAACAGCTGGCTCAGCGTAATCTGAAACGGCTTGATATCCATCCCAAAAAAGTCGAATTTCGCTGGATCATGGACTTCTGCGCCCAGGCTCTTCGTAATATCACCCAGGGTATTGGCGGCAAGATGGATGGCATGACCATGCAGTCCGGTTTTAATATTGCAGTAAGTTCTGAGATCATGGCAATTCTATCCATTGCCAAAGATCTTAAAGACATGCGGGAAAGAATCGCCAGAATTGTTGTTGCTTATGACAAACAGGACAGGCCAATTACCACGGCTGATCTTGAGGTTGACGGTGCTATGACTGCGTGGATGGTCGATGCCATTAATCCAAACTTAATGCAGACTCTCGAAGGACAGCCGGTAATTGTTCATGCCGGACCGTTTGCCAACATTGCCATTGGTCAGTCTTCGGTTATTGCCGACCGGGTTGCCCTTAAACTGGCTGACTACAACGTGACTGAATCAGGATTTGGCGCAGACATCGGCTTTGAAAAATTCTGGAACCTGAAATGTCGTTATTCCGGACTTAAACCCAACTGCGCTGTTGTTGTTGCCACTATTCGTGCACTTAAATGCCACGGTGGTGCACCAATCCCGGTTCCAGGCAAACCCATGCCTAAAGAATATGAAGGAGAAAACGTCGGCTGGGTTGAAAAGGGTTGCGCAAACCTTATTCATCATATTGAAACTGTTAAAAAAGCAGGTATTAACCCCGTTGTCTGTATTAACGCGTTTTACACGGACACAGATAATGAAATTGCCGCAGTTCGGCGCCTTTCTGAGGCCGCCGGAGCACGGGTTGCCCTTTCCCGTCATTGGGAACATGGTGGTGATGGTGCTCTCGAATTTGCCGATGCAGTTGCTGATGCCTGTGAAGAGCCAAACGACTTTAAATTCCTTTATGATCTTGAGACACCGCTGTCAGAACGCATTGAATTGATTGTAAAAGAGGTTTACGGTGGCGATGGTGTTAGTTATTCACCGGAAGCGTCAGCCAAGCTCAAACGCATTGAGGCTGATCCTGAAATGAAAGAGATGACCACCTGTATGGTGAAAACACATCTTTCACTCTCCCATGATCCAAAACTCAAAGGCGTACCCAAAGGCTGGACATTACCCATCCGTGACATCCTTACCTATAAAGGAGCCGGATTTGTTGTGCCGGTTGCCGGGGCAATCAGCCTGATGCCAGGTACTGCCTCAGACCCTGCATACCGCAGAATTGATGTGGATGTGGAAACAGGTAAAGTCAAAGGTGTTTTTTAAAGACTGTTCAAAACATTTTACCTAATCTTTAACAGTTATTGTACCTGATGCGGGGCAAAAGAAAATTCCTCTTTTGACCCGTATTTTTTTTTGTAGTATAATAGGGTTAAATAATCTTTAATAATAATTCTCTTACCAATTCTCTATAAAGGAAAGTCGTTATTTCCAGATATACATATGGCAAAAAAAACAGTTTCCAGGCAAGCGCCAAAAAGATCCACCCGTAAACGAACAGTAAAAGATCAGTCCGGTGCCGGCAAACTTAAAATCGGCGAGTTGCTACAAAAAGCAGGGTACATTACAGCCTCTCAGTTCAATGAGGCCAAAGTGGCCAGCAATAAAACCGGCTACAGGCTAGGGAGAATCCTGCTGGAAAGCGGTGCAATTGAACGGGATACGATTGCCAACTTTCTCAGCAGAATGCATAATTACACCCTGGTCAATATTGAGGAAGAGCCCCCCAGTCAGGAGGCTTTAAAGCTGCTCCCCTATGAGACAGCCAAACGTTTTCTTGCCCTTCCCCTTCGAGTTGCCGGTAACACCCTGCAGCTCACCATGGCTGAACCAACCAATGATCTTGAAGTAGAAGAGTTACAGAACATTCTTAAAAAAGATCTCAATATTTGTGTGTCAACTGCCCGAAGTATTATTGATGGCTACAAGCAGTATTACAAGATTGATGAAGAAGAATATCAGTCTTTTTTCTCCTTTCACACCGACAATAATACTGAAGAGGAGGAAGAGGTCACCCAGGTTGAGGATTTTGGTGCTCTGGTTACCGATGCTGCAGAAGATTTTGAAATTGAAAGCGGAACTGAAGACGAGAGTGCTTTTGACCAGTTTTCTGCCTCAGATGCACCAATCATCAAGCTGGTCAACGGAATTTTAGTTAAAGCCGTCAAGGAGGGCGTCAGTGATATTCACATTGAACCCTTTGAAAAGACCATGCAGGTTCGCTATCGTAAGGATGGCGCGTTGTTTAAATCCATGAACCTGCCCCTCACCATTAAAAACGCTCTGGTCGCACGCATGAAAATTCTTGCGGATTTGAATATTACCGAGCGCAGGGTTCCTCAGGATGGTCGTATCAAAATGCGACTTGGCCGGACAAAGGCTGTTGACTTTCGTGTTTCCACCTTGCCTCTGCTCTATGGCGAAGGTATTGTTCTGCGTATTCTTGACAAAAGTTCGCTTAACGTTGATCTGACAAAGCTGGGCTTTGAAGCTGAAACCTTTGAATGCCTCAAACGCTGTTTAAACAGTCCACAGGGCTTGCTTCTTGTTACCGGCCCTACGGGTTCAGGTAAAACAGTAACCCTCTATTCAGCCCTTAACTCACTCAATAAAGAAGATATCAAAATCCTTACGGCAGAGGATCCAGTAGAGTTCAACTTTAAAGGCATCAACCAGGTTAATGTCAACACTGAAGTGGGTATGACCTTCCCTGCAGCTCTTAAAGCCTTTCTGCGCCAAGACCCTGACATTATTATGGTTGGTGAAATTCGAGATATTGACACTGCCGAGATAGCCATGAAGGCCGCGATGACGGGCCATCTGGTCTTCAGTACACTCCATACCAATGACTCTCCTTCAACGGTTGGTCGTATGGTTGACATTGGTATCCCCGCATATCTGCTTGCATCTTCACTGAGCATGGTTCTGTCCCAGCGCCTGGGACGTCGCTTATGCCAGAGTTGCAAAGTACCTATCACCATGGAACGGGAGGAACTCCTCAACGCTGGTTTTTCAGAAGAGGCTATTGATGTCGAGGATTTTCAACTTTATGGCCCAAAAGGCTGTACAAAATGCAACGGACTCGGTTATAAAGGCCGGGTTGGTTTTTTTGAGTTAATGGAAGTTACCGATGAAGTTGCCAAGGCCATTCAGGCTGAAGTTGCAGAAGAGCAATTGAGAAAAGTAGCCGTCCAGGAGGGGATGGTTCCCCTGCGACAGGCTGGTCTTAAAAAAGCAGCCCAGGGTATAACCAGCGTACAGGAAGTGCTTCGTCGGACAGTTGTCCATGAAGACACCATGCCAGCATACCTGGTCAACCCTGATATTGAAGAATATGAAGATGGTGATATCATCATTCAGGAAGGCAACAAAGATGACAACAATTTTTACAAACTTGTCCGGGGTAAAGTTGCTGTCCTGAAAAAAGGGAAAAAAATCGCCGAAATTACTGAACCCGGTGAATATTTTGGCGAAATGTCTTGTATACTTCATGAACCGCGCTATGCATCGGTGGTGTCTGTTGGCCGCTGTAAAATCAAAAGATATCCTGGCGAAAAGATCCACGAGCTCATTGAAAAATACCCGACTATCTCTGCTCGTCTTTTTAAAACAATGGCCACCAGATTGCAAAAAACAAATAATATTCTTATCCAACTTGCCGGGGGAGCACGCAGTGCGAGACCCCAACCATCCCGATAATCATGCCTCAAAAGATTTCTGCCTACATTATTGCCTATAACGAGGCTGACAAAATTCGTTCAGCCATCAACTCCGTGCTTTGGGCTGATGAGATCATTCTTGCCGACTCCTACAGCCAGGATGAAACCGCTAAAATCGCAGAGGAAATGGGCGCCCGGGTAGTCCAGATACAATTCATAGGTTTTGGAGATCTCCGCAACAGAGCCATGGAAGCCTGTTCGCATGACTGGATTTTTTCACTCGATGCCGATGAACGCTGTACCCCGGAAGTGCGAGATGAAATCCTTGCAACCATTGAACAGCCTGAAACAGCAGAAGCATATTATATTCCTCGACGTAATTTTTTTATGGGTCGCTGGATAAAATACTCAGGTTTTTATCCAGACTATCGGCAGCCTCAACTGTTCAAAAAAGGAGCACTGGTCTTCAAAAAGGATGACCCGGTGCATGAAGAGTACTCCATTGTTTCAGAAAAAGCTGTTGGCTATCTCAAGCAGGCTATCTGGCAGTTTCCTTATAAAAACCTGGAAGAAGTTGTCCACAAAGGCAACCGATACTCAACTCTGGGGGCCAAAAAACTCCAATTAAACGGCAGGACAGCATCCATGGGCACCGCGCTTGCCCATGGATGCTGGTCATTTTTTCACATGTATTTTCTTAAAAAGGGCATTCTTGACGGCTGGCCAGGTCTGGTTATTGCTATAGGTAATTTTGAAGGCACCTTTTATAAGTATGCAAAGCTTCACGAGAAACTGTCCAACTGGAAACCACCGGAGTCACCACAGCTTCTTCGTGAGCAGTAGCTCTGCTCTTTATTTAACCCGTGTCTGTCCAAAAATGAGGATTTTTGTTCGAGCTCAGGTAATCGACCGACGGGAGACTCCGAGGATTGCGAAAAAATAAGCGCAGGCATATACGTGATATCGGAGTCTCCCGTCGGTCGATTACCTCCGAGCAGTATTTTTTGAGCATGACGCAGAGATCGGACAAAAAGACCATTTTGGGACAGGCACTAACTCACGGAGCAGGGTAGAGATCAAGATACTTATTGATCCCTTTGTCACACCAAATCTTCTTCTCTTGAAGAGTCTCCTTAAGGATTTTGTTATTTTCATCCAGATGACTCCGGTCGTTCATTGGATGGTAAAGGTGATACGCCAGAGCATTGAATTTAATGTTTCGGCGAACCAGCCCATAATTGATCAGCCGGGCCGTAAACTCAGAATCCTCACGGCCCCAGCCCACAAATTCCTCATTAAATCCATTTACAGCAATGGCATCTTTACGCCAAAAGGCAAAATTACAAGTTCTAACCCCTTGTGTATTCTTGCTCTTAAAAGAAAACAGATTCGCAAGTAACCCAGATCGGATACAGTTTTTTTTGTTCTCCACTCCCCTGGTACAAAACGATCGTATCAGCCTCTGTTCACGCAAAATCTCCTGAGCCAGTTTTTTATTCAGAAGAACCCGGGTCCCTTGAACAAAAAAACCGGGTTGAGCAAAACGAGCATGATCATGAATAAAATGCTCCTCCTGGACAATATCACCATCGACAAGCACTATATACTCACCACTTGCCAGTGCAATAGCTTTATTAC
>RKSL01000111.1 GCA_008633435.1 Candidatus Desulfobulbus rimicarensis
GGCGAGGCGTCAACTTAAAAGAACCAAAGAAATCTACTGAATCAGTGCTCTACTCTACCCTTTTATTTGACCCCTTTTATTTTACAGTTTACAATATCAGTGGTATAATTTTATCTCAGCAACAGAATGCAGATGGAACTCATCAAGGTGCCAGTTTCTCTGGCACAATGGTAGGGTTCGGTGCTGGTCTTCCGGTCGGAAAGTAAAAGGGGTCAGAGTGAAAGCGCCGGGATAAACCGGCATAGAGTAGGGGATGAATACGCCTACCCCCATTCTTAAACCACCAGTTGGTAAATTTAAGGTGGAATCTGCAGTTCCTTTTTACAGCGACTGACAAATCAGTTCGCCACTATTTCCATGCCACGTCTTTATCTTTATACAAACACAGAGTCATGTTACTGTCGTTCTACTCACTCGGAGGATAGGGCAACGCTGAGGAGCGACCCGAGCGCCGTAGTGAGTGACTTGAGAATGGGAGGCTAGGTGTGGAAACAACCCGGCCTTTCTTCTTTGCACCATCCCATTCTTGAGTCCTTAATGCGTTAAACCTACTTACGGTGAGCGAAGCGAGCCGGAAGGATAGGAACACCCTGGTCACCTCCCCGCTCTTCAATGCGTAGTCGCTGCTGAGAATACCTCAAATGGTGTCTGCTTGTCCAGCGAGGAATGTTTCCTTTCCTTGTTGTAGTAGTCGAAGTACCTGCTAAGTCCTCGATGCAGCGCATGTCCATCTGAATAAGCTTTGGGGTAAACTTCTTCGTATTTTACCGTCCACCACAAACGTTCAATGAAAACGTTGTCCAGAGCGCGACCACGGCCATCCATGCTGATTGCAATGTCCTTATCAAGCAACACTCCTGTAAAAGCCTCAGAAGTGAACTGCGATCCCTGATCGGTATTGAATATTGCCGGATTACCCTTCGTCAGTGCATGCTGTAGAGCAGTTACGCAGAAATGGCTTTCCATGGTATTCGATAGCTCCCATGCAAGAACGTAGCGGCTATACCAATCAATTACAGCCACAAGGTACATAAACCCGTATTGCATCGGGATGTACGTGATATCCGTACTCCACACCTGTCCGACCTGTTCGATGCTTATGTTACGCAGCAGGTAAGGATAGATTTTGTGTCCCGGTGTTGGTTTGCTTGTATGAGGCCCTGGTGTTATGGCCTGGAGCCCCATAAGCCGCATTAAGCGAGCCACCCGTTTATGATTAACCTGATGGCCCTCGTCCAGCAACCAACCAGTCATACGGGGATACCCAAACTCGGGATGTCGTAAATACTGTTCATCAATCAGCCGCATTAACAGTAGATTGTTCTCTGTCTCAACAGCAGGCTGATAATAAACACAAGATCTTGATACGCCTGCCAGTCTACATTGCCGCCTGATGGAATAATCAGCGCTCGGTTCCACCCAATTCCTACGGGTTGATAGCGGCAGGCTCATAGCTTTTTTTCAAGCCATTTAACATCCATCTTCAGCCGGCCAATTTCTTCATAAAGTGGTGCTGTGAGCTCCTCTTCTGTCTTGGCCTTACTTTTTTTACCATAGGAAAAAAGCTCGGCAGCATTCATCTGCAGTTGCTTTTTCCAGATTGAAATCTGATTTGCGAGTATGAATTCCGGGGACACAATACTTAATTACCTCTGCTATTGAATCACCAATTCAGCTACAACTACCCTTCCGACATTATCCTAATAACGCGTTCATCAAGGCAGGAACGCAAAAAAGTATTCATTGGTTGCTGGTCGCCGGACCTATAAAAATCTAACGAATAAGGTTAGATTGTGTGAGTGAAGCGAACCACAATCTGAACCGTTTGTTGGACAAGCCCGGTAACTATATAGAAAACATCTTTTTGGTGGATGCTTGCCTGGTCAGGCAGAGTTGATGAATATCGATCTTGGCTGTTGCAAGAGGGTTCTTTTAAAGATATTTGTTTGATTCATAGGGTTTTTTGCCATTAAAAGGGCTGATTTTTGACGCAGGTATTCCTTTGCCGGTAAAATCGGTTTTTTTCATTAACAGAATATGGGTCGTAAGGGTGCGAATTCCGGGGACACAATACTTAATTACCTCTGCTATTGAATCACCAATTCAGCTACAACTACCCTTCCGACATTATCCTAATAACGCGTTCATCAAGGCAGGAACGCAAAAAGTATTCATTGGTTGCTGGTCGCCGGACCTATAAAAATCTAACATAAAACGTGTATTGGTTCAGCTTGAATTGGAATTTTCGCCTGTCTGAGTTAGTCTACTCAAACAGAGGAAAATTTCATGGTAAAGAGACGCAAATCGGGGAAATCTTGATGGCATTCAGAGGACACAATACAATTTCCCACCCCTTCCCTGCTGAAAATCACGAGAACACTTTTTTGACAAAGTGAGCCCCTGGTAAGAGCTTGACAAACTTCAAAAATAGAGTATTTAAAAAGTACTCAATGGCATGCAACCTGTTTATTTTATGTAATTATCATGGTAATAACGTTGCAGCAAGATCAGCATTCCATTGCGCTGGAACGTATTCGCTTTTACAGATGCCCAGGTACATACGAACAGCCATACTCAAGTCAGTTCATTTTCAGCCACTCAGAGGAGTGTCACCTATGTTTTTAGCCTTGCTTCGGTTATCCTTTTTTCGACGTTCTACTGCTCTTCCTGTTCTTTTTCTTCTTTGTTTTTTCGTAACCACCACCGCTCATGCAGACCTTGGTTTCAGCTTAAAAGACTTTGGTGGCAAGAAGGTTTCGGGTAAAGACGTTAGCGGTAAAAAGGTTAGCGGCAAGCGTGTTTCCGGTATTGGCCTGCAGGTTCCCGGGGGTGGAGCGGGCACGGGGAACGGCGATAATGATGGCCCTGATGAACCATCCCCGATATGTGAGAGCAACCCTGGTAACATCACTACAGAAGCATCCGGTACCTGTGACAACAAGGAATGTTACAAAACATATTCCTATGTCAACCTGTTCAACCGGGAATACCAGGACGATCTTATCGATCTGTCTGTCAAGGCTCCTGGAGGAATGCTGACCATCAAACGCGTCTATGCCGATGAAAAATGGCAGTTCGAACATGAATACAACAGGCTTCAACTCAAAGATCTTGAGCAGGGCATCATCCACAAAGGGCAACTTGTTTACCACCGCAACGAGCAGGGAGAGTACCGCTACCGCAGCTTCCGTATCACTCAGGAAGAAAACGGCTTCCGCTGGCAGAACCGCTATGGTTCCTATGTGCTCTACTCTTCTGCCGGAAGAGTAACGGAAACCGGTAACCGTAACGGTGTCCTTGCCAGATACACCTTCAGCCCTGAGGGACACCTTCTTGGTATCAGCAACCGCAGAAACGAAAAAATATTCACCTTTCAAAACGATCCGCAAACCGGCCATCCGGTATCAGTCACCGACGCAACCGGCAGAACCGTTCACTACAGCTGGAAGGATAAAACACTCACCAGTGTCACCGATGTCCTTGGACACATAACAAACTATCATTATACCCCTGAAAGCAGTCGCCTGATCTCTAAATCTGATGAAGTCGGCCGTAAGTTCTTTATCACCTACTATGCCAACGGCGCTGTCAAAAGCGTCCTTTCCCGTGATGATGCCGGGTTTTATTTCTCGTATAAACGACCCGCGGACGGCAGCTATTACGCTCAGGCAACCACCAGTGAGGGCATGGAAAAAGAATTCTGGTTTGATGATGAGGGGCACCTGAAAAAAGCCTTTGTTAACGGTAAACTCTCACGCAAAGAGAGCAGAGACGGCACAACCCGGCTCATTGTTGATGAACTCGGCAACCGTAAGACCCTGAGCTACGATGACAATGAAAACCTGCTGTCCATCCACTACGATGACGGCACCACAATCACCCATACCTACGATGAACAGAACAACCGCATCAGCAGCGTTAATGAACTTGGCATAGAAACCCGCTTCGACTATGACCAACACGGCAACATGCTCTTTAAAAAAGAGGCTGTGCAGACGGCCTCTGAACGGATGACTGAATATGGTTACGACGCCAGCGGCAACCGCATCCTGACCAGAAGCTATGACAAAGAACAGGCTGTGGACACAGTATTTGTTTACGACAACAACGACAACCTGATCAGCAGCACAGACCCGCTGGGCATCACCTCTGAATTCAGCTACGATATCATGGGCAATGTGCTGAGCAGTGTTGTTGACTCCACCACGGTGCTTACCAACAGTTATGACAAGGCAGGACACCTGATCAAAAGCAGCCGTCCCGGCTCACCGGTGGTCCAGTACAGTTATGATTCTGCAGGACGCCGAACGACCATAACAACAGAGGGGCTGGTCACCACCCTGGCCTATGACTTCCGTGATAACCTGATCTCGGTTACCAATCCGCTGGGCTATAA
Organism: Candidatus Desulfobulbus rimicarensis; assembly: GCA_008633435.1. Classification (GTDB taxonomy): domain Bacteria; phylum Desulfobacterota; class Desulfobulbia; order Desulfobulbales; family Desulfobulbaceae; genus Desulfobulbus_C; species Desulfobulbus_C rimicarensis. The sequence goes on from RKSL01000111.1 coordinate 4,397, forward strand.
ACAGCGTGCAACCTTTGACAAGGACAACCGCCTGACCTCACGCACCGA
>RKSL01000112.1 GCA_008633435.1 Candidatus Desulfobulbus rimicarensis
TGGTGGAAATGCAGGCTATGCAGTCTCGTTTTCTGCAACTCAATAAACAGAGCAATACACTGGAAGAACGACTATCTAAGCGTAGTCAGAGTTTTGGTCTTTTTGCCTTTCTTGAAAAGAAAGCAGCAGAAGCTCAAATCAAAGATAATATTGACTATATGAAGCCTTCTGAACTAGCTGGCGAAGGGGTTTTGCAGCAAAATATGGTAGAGATGAAGCTCAAAGCAGTGAATTTGAAGGAACTTGTCGCTTTTCTGGAACGTATTGAGTCGCCCAAAAATATTGTAGAACTGAAAAGAATATCTATTCAGGAGAACAAAAAAAAGGAAGGTTCTCTGGATATTATTATGCAAGTCATAAGTCTTGTCAGGGCTGAGGATGGCACATCCTGATGCATTTCCTTAACCGATTTTTGGCTATTCTTGGCTACCTGTTCTTTACCTTGCTTGTACTTGGGGTGATGCTCTGGTATCAGTTTCCCTCAGATGCTGCAAAAAAAAGGCTGGAAACAGAATTACATTCACTGACTCCTGAGTTGCAGTGGAGTATTGGTAAAGTTGGTTTGCGTTTTCCGGCGGCTGTTTTCCTCTCAGATGTAAAAATTTCCTCCTTGAAACAGAAAGAAGCATTCGAAATTCAGCTGGATTCGCTCACGTTACAACCAAATTTTATCGTCTACGTAACAAAGAAACAACTTGCTGGCAGCTACAGGTTGACCTTTTTTAAGGGGGAGGTACAGGGGCATCTTTTGCTCAAAGATAACCGCCAAAAATTGGCATTTGATGGTGTTGTTAAAGAGGTAGAACTTCAGAAACTCACAAAAATCCAAAGGGATCTTGGGCGTCAATTTTCCGGAAATTTATCTGGCAGCTTTTCAGGAACAGTTATGACAAGGGGGGAGCGAATCATAAATTGTACCGGGAATGCAAGACTTTCCAAAGGAGAGATTGGTTTTCAACGTCCTGTGTTAGGTATGCAAAAATTAGCCTTTACCCAGTTAGGTTCTTCGTTCACCTTTGATGCGCAAGGGATGACCTTTATAGATGGCATGCTTGAGGGGCGCATGCTCAGTGGAGAATTTTCCGGGACAGTGAGACCCGTTGTTGATGAAATAATGCGTTCTCCTCTCCAGCTACAGGGGACAATGGTTCCTCGCTCTGAACTTTTATCTTCGTTGAAAAATGCCACACTGGCTAATCTTCTTAAAAAGCAGCTGAAAGATGGGAAACTTGATTTTACCGTAAATGGTTCTCTCGCAGAACCTGGCATAGTCTTTACGGGTCTTCCTGCTGATTTGAATAAGCAGTTACAGGGGGGAGAGTAAGCAATGCTCCGTGCAATTGTAAAAATGGTTGCCATCTTCTTGTTGGCCGGTGCAGGTGTCCATTTTTGGTATGGCCGTGTGGAAAAACAATTGCTTGTAGTAGAAGAACATAAAGAACAGCCCGCAGCAAACAATATTGACAAGCCGACTGTTCCAGCCAAAACCGAAGTGCCAGAGACTTTAAACAGAAAAGTGAATGATGCTGTAAATTATCAGATAATTGCAAGTCGGAATATTTTCCAGGCAGTGATTGAAGTTCAAGAAAAGGTACCTGAGAAAGTGGTTAAAAAAGTTGTACCGACTTCGCTAGATTTGACCTTGCTTGGCACGGTTGCCGGAGACGAGCATACTGCCCGGGCAATAATTATTGATAATAAAGCAAAAAAGCAGGATATATTTCAGATCGGGGATGCCATTCAAGGAGCATTTATTGAAACTATCGAACGTGGCAAGGTTACGCTTGATGTAAATGGTCGTCCAGAGACGTTGACCATCAAAAAACGAGAAGGCGGGGGGCCGGGAGCTCCACAAATGTCAGATAGGGATGTGCCTTCTGTTCATCAAACAGCGTCAGCTCCCAGGAAACCCAGGTTACGACGCAATCGAAGAATTAGCAGGCGTGCCAACAGGCGCGTTGCTAAGGTTCCTGCAGCTGCTGAAGCGGAGGCAATTGCTGAAATTATTGACGAACCAGTCAATGACCCTGATGAACAGGTCGATGTGCCAGAAGATGAGACGTTCGAGCCTACTTTTTAACTGGATCTTGGGTAATAGCACTGCGTTTAGTGTTTATTACCTAAATTAACAATTTTTGAACGGAGAGTAGTTTTTGTGTATACCATGAAGATACATCCTGTTTTTCGATATTTGTCCCGCGTTAGCGGCAGCGTTCTCTGCTGTATGTTCATTGCGCTGTTTTTTGTCCAGGCGTCGTCTGTTCTTGCTGGAGAAGCGAAAGGTAGTGGGCAGCGTTTTGTTACTATTGATTTTAACGATGTTGATCTCAATCTATTTATTAAATACATAAGTGAATTAACTGGGAAAAATTTTGTTGTTGACCGCTCGGTTAAGGGGAAGGTAACCATCATCTCTCCCTCCCGGATCAGTGAAGAGGACGCATACCGTGTGTTTGAGTCTGTGCTTGAGGTGCATGGATATACCACTGTTCCCAGTGGGTCTATCACAAAAATTGTGCCGGCTGTCCAGGCCAGATCAAAGTCTATAACCACTGTCAGACAGGGGGATACCCCTTTTCCAGATGACAAAATGGTCACCCAGATTATTCCTCTGACTCATTCTGATCCCAATGAACTGAAAAAAATTCTGGCACCACTTGTTTCAAAAACCAGTGTTGTAATTGCTCACGCTAAATCTGGAATGCTGATTATAACAGATGTGTTGTCCAATATTCATCGTCTGATGGAAATCATCAAAGTCGTGGATGTGCCTTCTGTGGGCGAAGATATGGAAATAATCCCCTTGGAGCATGCCTCGGCCGCCAATGTGGGAAAAACCATCAGTCAGTTGTTCTTGCGTTCAGCCAAGAAAGGCCCACGTTTACAGACTGTCAAAGTTATTCCCTATGATCGCACCAATTCATTAATTGTTTTTGCTCCCCGGGCCATGATGCAGAAAATCAGGGATCTGGTGGAAAAGCTTGACACCAGGGCGTTGCGCGGTGGCGGTAAAATACATGTCTACTATCTGCAACATGCCAATGCCGAAGAATTGGTCAAGGTACTCAATAATCTCCCCGGCCAGCAAACCGGTAGAAAAACCAAGAAAGGTAAGGCTCCGCTGTTATCAAAGGATTTGAAGATTTCTGCAGATGTCGAGACAAATGCTCTGATCATAACCGCACCCCGTGATGAATATCTTGTGCTGGAAGAAGTGATCAAAAAGCTTGATATCCCAAGAAAGATGGTATTTCTCGAAGCACTCATCATGGAGGTTTCGGTCGATAAACAGTTCAAGATCGGGGTGGAGTGGGGCGGAGCGGGTACTTTTGCCGATAAGACAGCAACTCTTGCCGGTGGTTTTTCCGGAGATACCCAGAATCCTTATTCAATGATTAAAGGCATCAAAGCCCCCACTGCTCTTATGCCCAGTGGCTTTACCCTGGGTGTGTTGAAGAAAGGTGTGCGAATTGCCGGGATTGATTTTCCAGATCTTGGTGCGGTTCTCAACGCGTATCAGGATGATTCCGACATCAATATTATCGCCACACCGCAGATACTGACCACCGATAATAAAGAGGCTTCGATTGTCGTCGGTGAAAATGTTCCTTATATAACAAGCCGCAATAGTTCTGCTAACGGAAGCACTCAGGATTACACCAATTACGAGTACAAGGATGTTGGCACTACACTCAAGATCACTCCCCAGATCAATCAGGCTGATCTGGTTCGCCTTGAGATAGGCGTTGAGGTAACCCGCCTCAAGAGTGCCGCCGACGTGACTACGCCGACAACATTTAAACGTACAGCCGATACAACTGTAGTCGTTCATAATGAGGAAACTGTGGTCATTGGTGGAATTATTGGCCAAGATACTTCTTCTGGAGATTATAAGGTGCCGTTACTGGGAGATATTCCGATTCTTGGCTATTTGTTTAAAACACATGCCAATAAACTGACCAAGACAAACCTGTTCATCTTTATAACCCCTCATATTGTAGAAAGCTCGCCAGAGCTTGCTGCAATTTATTATAAAAAACGGGATGTAATGGAATTTGTACAGGAAGGGTCAAGTACCATCCCTGATCATTTTTTCCATGCCAAACCAAATCTGGAGCATGCGACTGCGCTGGCTGACATGGGCTTTTCCAAGTTGCAGCGCAAGCAGTACACCCAGGCCAAACAATATTTTCAGCAGGCATTGAAGATTGATCCTGATAATCCCTACGCGTTAATCAATCTTGGTCTTGTGTATGAACATGAAAAGAAACCAGCTCAGGCAAAAAACATGTATATCCATGTGTTGGAACTTTCGGGGCCAGTCACTGGCGACGATGGTGAAATGACGCAACAGGTTGATCAGGCCCTATTGGATGTAGCTCGGGATAATCTAAAACAACTGGAAAGACTTCAGTAGGACGGCTACTGAATGAATTTACAATGAAGAGTTTAGGGCAAATACTTATAGAATCCTTTGGACTTGAAGAAAAGACCATTGCGGATGCATTGGCCTTTCAGGGAAAGAAAGGTGGTATTCTTGGCGACATCCTGATTCAGCAGAAGAAATTATCTGAAGAGGATCTGTTGCGCGCCCGGAGTATGCAATGCGGCCTTGAACTTAAACACTCATTGCCACCGGCTCCCGATCCATTTTTTACCGATAAAGTACCGATTGGTTTTTTAAAGAAATTCAAGATGATGCCTGTGGCGACACCGGAAGAGTCGTATATCGCCATCGGTGAGCCATTTGAATTTCAAGCTCTTGATGATCTGCAGCGGGTTCTCCATTGGGAAGGGATACAAACCTTTCTCGCTCCCCATGATGAGATATTTATTGCGATCAACAATGTGTATGATCTGGGGCATAGCGATGCTGCTGACCAGGTTATGCAGGATATGGACGAAGAAGATCCGGAATCTATCCTCTCTGAGATTGAAGAAACTGCCGATTTACTTGACGACACCAGTGATGCACCAGTTATCAAGCTGGTGAACCTTGTACTCTCGCAGGCGGTGCGGGATCATGCCAGTGATATCCATATTGAATCCTATAAGGATCGTATCAAGATCAGAAAGCGGGTGGATGGCATTCTATATGATATGTATTCGCCGCCTAAGCATGTCCAGTCCCGCCTTATTTCCCGTATTAAGATCATGGCTAAAATGGATATTGCCGAGAAACGGCTGCCCCAGGATGGCCGGATAGAAATTAAGATTGGTGAAAAAAACATTGATCTTCGTGTATCAACCCTGCCTACAGCATATGGAGAGCGGGTGGTTATGCGTTTGCTGAACAAATCGACAGTGTTGTTGTCCCTTGAAACTCTTGGCATGGCTAAACATGATCTTGAGCGTTTCAGGCGATTAATTAAAGCCCCTTATGGTATTATTCTCGTCACAGGCCCCACAGGCAGCGGTAAGACAACAACTCTCTACTCCACTCTTTCCATTCTTAATAAACCCAATGTTAATATCATAACTGTTGAAGATCCAATCGAGTACCAGATTAACGGCATCAGTCAGATGCAGGTTAATTCCAAAATCGGACTGACTTTTTCAAGCGGGCTTCGTACCATCGTTCGACAGGATCCAGATATTATTCTGGTTGGTGAGATTCGAGATATGGAAACTGCCGAGATTGCTATCCAATCTGCCTTGACTGGACATCTGGTTTTTTCTACTCTCCATACTAATGATGCGGCAAGTGCTATTACCCGGCTGATTGATATGGGGCTTGAGCCATTTCTCGTTTCGTCTTCAGTAAATGCTATTCTTGCCCAGCGCCTGGTCAGGCAGATTTGTCCGCATTGTAAAGATTCGTATAAACCAGATACCGAGTATTTGGCACGGGTGGGGGTTTCACCGATCAAGTTTGGTGACAGACTTCTCTACCATGGTCGAGGCTGCCCGGAATGTATGGGCACCGGATATAAAGGCCGTTTAGGAATTTTTGAGTTGATGATTCTCAATGATCCGTTAAAAAGTCTAATTTTAAGGACCTCTGATTCAGGAGAGATTAGACGTCAGGCCTTAGCCTCTCTAGCCATGGGGATGCGAACCCTCCGGCAGGATGGTCTACGGAAGGTGCTGGCGGGATTGACAACCCTGGAAGAAGTTTTTCGGGTAACGTAATGAAGTCATGACCTGATATGATACTATGCTGTAAGTATGCAGTATGCTAAAAAG
>RKSL01000279.1 GCA_008633435.1 Candidatus Desulfobulbus rimicarensis
ATGAAAACATAAACCATGATTTCAAAATATTGTCGCCTATATTTAAAAATGAGAACCCAGATTGGAAGGCCGCCTTAAAGAATGTAAAAGGCATTTACGTAATTATAGATAAATCCAATGGAAAAAAATATATTGGTTCTGCTTATGGAGATTCTGGCATTTGGTCAAGATGGAGTTGCTACATTGGTACAGGGCATGGGTGGAATGATGAACTTACAAAACTCATAAAGAAAGAAGGCTTTGATTACGCAAAAGACAATTTTAGATTATCATTGCTTGAATATCGGCCCATGAAAGCCGACGACAAGGTAATAATCGAAAGAGAGAGTTTTTGGAAAGAGGTCTTTCTGTCAAGAGGTCAATTTGGCTACAATAAGAATTAAATCAAGGTATAATAATGCAATTCAAGGGACAAGCTGGCAGCGCGGTTTTTCAAAGTTCATCCTTGCTGCCAAATTCTCAGGTTAATCAAAATTGGTTGCTATAAATCCCGTTTGCCCCTGATTGCGGCCGTTATGCAGAAAACTTATGAAGAGAATAACCATGAATCAAATTGAATTCTACGAAGCAAAGATGAAATATGAAACCGATTCATGGGATTTATCTGAAGCATTAAAAAACAATGAAGGCATCATTGTTGTGGATGTACGGTCAAATGAGGCGTATGAAATTGAACATATTCCTTCAGCAATCAATATTCCTCATCGCGCTATGTCCGTGGAAACAACAAAAGACCTTGATAAGTCAAAAATATATATTACGTACTGTGACGGCATTGGATGTAACGCATCCACAAAGGGTGCTGTCAATCTTGCCAAACTTGGTTATAGCGTAAAAGAGCTATTGGGTGGTTTAGATTGGTGGAAAAGAGATGGATATGCCACTGAAGGAAAACGTAGCACTAAAAGTACTGTAATTACTTGTGGTTGCTAAATATCACAAAATCAGGTTAAGTTAGTAATGGTAGCGAAGTTGGGCGATTAAAATGGCCCGGTCTTCAGCTTTATATACTATACGGTGTTCATCAGTTATTCGGCGAGACCAGTAGCCAGAGAGGCCATGTTTTAAGGGTTCAGGCTTACCGATACCCTCATAAGGTACACGTTTGATATCACGAATGAGAAGGTTTATTCGCTTGAGTATTTTTTTGTCAGTACGCTGCCAGTAAAGGTAATCATTCCAAGCCTTTTCTGAGAAAATAAGTTTCACTTTACCAGCTTCCGCTCAATTCCATCGCCGGATTCGAGCTCTGCAATAGACTCAAGAAGTCGCCGAGCATTTTTAGGACTTCTTAATAGATAAGCTGTTTCTTCAAGTGCTTCATAATCTTCGAGAGACATCATAACAACAGGTCGGGCAGTTTTTCGAGTGATAATGACGGGAGAATGATCATCACAAACTTTAGTCATTGTTTTTGCTAAATTACCCCTTGCAGCAGTATATGTTATAGTATTCATAGCATTCCTCCTATTTGGACATGTACGCTTTACTGTACCATAAAACAAAATGCATAACAATGGTATCACAGGAAAACAAGCAGCGCGGTTTTCAAATGACTTTCAACGGTTACCCAAACTTCTCACTGCGAATTATGTTGGTCGTTGAATCTGCTTGTTTCCAGAAGAGATTAGGGGTCAAGTCCGCTTTTGACTTTCCTTACGCTATCAGCCCTGTAAATGATGACCTGTTGGATTTGACAACAAAAGAACGCGGCAAACAACTTTGACGGAAAACACCCGAGACCACCAGCACGTTTGACAAAACAAAAAGCAAGATTCCTTACATTACTCTATAGGACTGGTTGAGTTCACAAAACCAGCCATCATGCGAGTCACTTGTCCGCTTTCGTTGCACTCAAGCAGACCTACAATACTGGCAAGCACTTTTGGATACGTGGATACTTTGTAAGTACAGTAGGGCTTGATCTCGAAGTAATTCGAGAATATATTCGGCAGCAGTCGATTTCAGACAAACGTCAATTATCATTGCCGGATTTTGATTAACAGGTTGCCCCTTTAGGGGCGGATAAAAAACAAAAGCCCCTTCCAGGGGCTCTCACGAAGCCACCGGCTCTGCCGGTGGAGCTTCACTGCTCTCCCGTAATTCTGCTGATAATGCATCCAGGGGGGTAATAAAAACATCCTGCCGTAATTCATACATTTCGTCCACAGGAGCCACAACCCAGGCTCTATCAGGTAGTATATCCTCAACCAGTTGATAAAAGCCCCTGGACGGCTTCGGTGCCTTCGAGAGTTTGAATTCAAAAAAAAGCCGTTTACCGCCACGCTCCAAAAGCAGATCAACTTCTGCCCCGTTTGATGTCCGCAGAAAAGATGGTCGCCAACGTTCATGGCCAAAAAGTATGTTTTCAATTACAAAACCCTCCCAGGAAGCACCCGCAACACTGTTGGCAAGAAGGAAGTCGTATGTTTCTATGCCCAGAAGTGCGTGCAGAATGCCACTGTCACGTATATATACCTTAGGGGATTTCACCAATCTCTTTTTCAGATCAGGGGAAGCCGGAGGAAGCAAACGGATCATATAGGTCTGCTCAAGAATCAGGATATATTTTTTTAAGGTTGGAATGGAGAGATCAACGGCTGCTGCCATCTTACTGTAATTGACAGTCCGACCATGGTAATGTGCCAGCAAAAGCCATAAACGCTCAATTACCGGAATCGGTATAGTAAACCCCAGGGCAGGTATGTCCCGTTCCATATAGGTCCGGATAAAGTCAAGTCGCCAGTCAAAACTGTGGTCATCATCAGGGGCAAGTGTACTTTCCGGAAAACCTCCTCTGAGCCAGGTATCCTGCCATGATGAGACCTCTTGCACCTCTTCCAGTAAAAATGGCGTGAGATCAAGATAGGCAATACGTCCAGCCAGTGATTCAGTTGACTGCCGGATAAGATCCCGGGAGGCAGAGCCAAGAATTAGAAACCGACCGAGCCTTCGTTCTTTATCTATTTCTGAACGTAAAACAGAAAAAAAGTCTGGCAACAGCTGAATTTCATCCAAACATATCAACTTGTCACGGTATCGGTCCAGAAAGAGTTCCGGCTCTGTCAATTTGTTACGATCCACCCGGTCCCGTAAATCAAGATAAATTGCATCCCGTTCCGCGAGAAGCATTTTGACCATGGTTGACTTACCACACTGCCGAGGCCCCAAAATGGCGACGGCAGGTGATCGTTCCAAAGCCCTGTTCAGCTTCTCCTCAGCTCTCCTCGCAACGTATCCATGCATATCGACAACTCCTTTTATTGATTAACATGGATTGTATTCAATTTAAAAGTACTTTGTCAATTCAGAAAATTTGTAACTTCTCACAGGATGCCGAATCTTCGTAAAAAGGACTCTGACCCGAATGGCGCTAGTTTAAGCAAAAATAATGTGTTTCCAGAAATATAGAAAATTGGTGCGTTGCAAGGCCGATTAAATTGTTTATTTCTTTGTTTTTTCATAACATTGAACCTGCGAGTCAATAAGGTTCATGGTTGCCGGACTGTCAGTCGTATGAGCAATTAACAGGGCATCAACTAGCGCCATTCGGCTCTGACCCCTTTTATTTTTGCGGAGAGAAGAAAATGGACGACAATATTTTTGATGAAGATGACGCCCTGTATTATATCCTGTACGAAGAATGTGAAAAGGAAAGAAGTTGCCTGTTTGTCGAGCCGGTCGAGTTGGGTACGGTGCTGTTTGCGAAGAGCTGAGAGCAGGC
>RKSL01000113.1 GCA_008633435.1 Candidatus Desulfobulbus rimicarensis
CCGAAAGGGCTGCTCAAGTGTGCCGCTCTCCTGCATCAGCCTGCCAAAGGCATTGTACTGATATGTTGCCACAACCTGTTGACTGCTGTCAACAACTGCAGTCACATTGCCCTTGCCGTCGTACAGATAAAAATAATCCTGGCCGCTTTGGCGCATGGAAAGCAACCCGCCAATACCACCGCCCATGCCCTGACCCCAGACATATTCGCGCACCACAGCGTTGGTTGCTGTTTCACGGTTCAGCTATGCTGGTTAATCTGAAAATTGTATTTCAGCTATTGACCATTTCTCCCCAGCTTCTTATTTTGGTATATGTTTTTTCTGTAACCTTCCTGTCACAATACAGAGTAGAATAGCCAGAGAGTTTTCATGGGTAAACCGCAGTGGACAATAGCTGATCTTGTTGATCTCGAATTTTTTCTTGCCCGGGACGAAGGCGAAGATCTGGACGTCCTTGCCGATCGTGACCGGGAAATTTATTCCCAATGTACAGTCAACAATACAGACAAATATCAAAGCTCCTGTTCTTCAGCATCACTGTTGTTTTGCTGGCTTGAAAGAAGACGACAGTCATTTGCTCAACAAGCTGAAGAGCCTCCTGCACCTGGAAAAGTCTGGCAGGAAGCCATGGCCATATCCGGCTGGCTGCTGATTTGTGCTGGTTTTCTTACAGGGACAGGATTGGCATTTTCTTTTCTGAGCTATTCCGGAACCCGTCCGGTCAATGTTTCCGCCTATTTTGCCCTGTTTGTGCTGACCCAGCTTGGTCTTCTTGCAGGATTTTTTGTCCTTGCCCTATACCGGAAAATAGCGAAACAGGCTGTTGCCGATACTCTGGTCAGCCGTTTGCTGAGTCGGGGTGTTCTTCGTCTTGCCGGGTGGCTGGAGCGTAAAGCAGGTTCGAGGGTTTCAGCACAAAAACGGCTTGCGCTGTCATCCCTTGCCGGGCTGTGGCGTTCTCTGCAAAATCGTTACTCCAGTGTGTTGCTCCGTTCTTTTTTTCTCATTGCCCAGCTTTTTGGTATAAGTTTTAATGTCGGTGTGTTGGCCGCAACATTGCTCAAAGTTATCGGTTATGATATAGCCTTTGGTTGGCAAACAACGTTGCAGGTGCAGGCAGAAACTGTACATCGGCTGGTCTGGTTAATCAGTACTCCATGGCGGAATTTTGCCACGTCGGGTTGCCCCACCCTTGGCCAGGTGGATGGATCTCAACTGGTGTTAAAGGATGGCCTCTATCATCTCGCTACCCGTAATCTTGTTTCCTGGTGGCCTTTTCTCTGTTTTTCCGTCCTCTGTTACGCGCTGTTGCCGCGTCTTATTTTATACCTTTTGGGAGTCTACGCACAGCGGCGAGAGCTGTCAGAGCTGCGTTTTGACCATGGGCGTTGTCGTCAACTGCTTCACCGGATGAAAAATCCTGTTGTTTCCACTCATGCATCGGTGGAACATGATCGTGATCCAGTCCAGGAGCAGTCCAGAACCCTCGCCTCACCTCCGGAGATTTCCCCCGCTGACGTTGACAACAGCCAACGCCACTCAACGGTTGACAAATCTGCAGGGTTGAGCCATGATCGCCAGCCACAAAAAGCTCTGAAAGTCGGTCACTGCGGCGTGGCACGATCACAGGTACTGCGACTTTCAGATAAAAACAACGTTGTTCACTCGCCATTGTCAACGGTTGCCATGGAAAAACTTGTGGCATTAGTGCCTGACGAAATTGTTGCTGACTGTGCTTTGCCTGAATTTGAGAGCCTGGTCAAAGAACGTTTGGGGTTTGAGCTGGTAGCTCTTCAGGTGTTCTGGAGCATGGAGCAGTCGGAACAGGACGATCTGGCCGATCTGCAGCAGAAAATGACAAAATATGATTGTGGAGATGTGCTGATTCTGCAGGAGGCCTGGCAGCCACCGATTCAGGAAAATCTTTCCTTTCTTGCCCAGTTACGTACAACCCTTGGCACCAAACCTACGATCATCCTTGGTCTGATTGGTAAACCCGGACGGCAAACCATTTTTACCCCTGTGGATGCACTTAATCTCAAAATCTGGCAGCAAAAGGTTTCCACCCTGGCTGATCCTGGTTTACAACTTGTTGAGCTTGTCAAATGAGTGTTGAACAGAGCGAATATAGAGAACCAAGTATTCCTGAATTTGCCATTGTCGGCCACCCCAACGAGGGGAAATCATCAGTCCTGTCAACGCTTAGCGAGGATGATTCGGTTCGGATCAGCCCTGTGCCTGGAGAAACCACGGAGTGCCGAACGTTTCCGGTAAAGATTGACGGCCGGGAAATCATTCGGTTTATCGATACTCCCGGCTTCCAGAATCCACGGCAAACCCTGGCCTGGATGCGTGATTATACCGGCGATGACAGAGAGCTTCTTGCCGAGTTTATCCGGGTGCACAAGGATGATCCGGCTTTTCACGATGACTGTGTCCTGCTTGAACCTCTGGAGCAGGGGGCAGGGCTTATTTTTGTGGTGGATGGTTCAAGGCCGCTGCGCAATATTGATCGGGCTGAAATGGAAATTCTGCGTCTGAGCGGCAGGCCCCGAATGGCCATAATCAACTGCAAGGAAGAAAGCGATCGCTACCTGGATGACTGGCAGCATGAATTCCGTAAACATTTCAATTCTGTACGGCTTTTTAATGCCAACCAGGCAACCTATAAACAGCGCATTGAGCTACTGGAAAGCCTGAAGGCCATTGATATTGATTTGCAGGAAGTTATTGAAACCGTTATTCAGGCTTTTGTGCGGAACTGGCAGAGCCGTAACCAGCAGAGTGCCAGCCTGATGGTCGCTCTGCTGCGTGAATGTTTGTCTTTTCGCAGGGTAAAAGAATGCCCTCCCGGGACAGATGAGGAGCAGCTTAAAGAAAAAATACATAAAGAGTATACCCGTTTTGTCACATCACGGGAGCGTAAAACACACCAGCAGATTCGCAAACTGTTTAAACATAATCTCTTTAATGTTCAGCTTCCTGAACAATCTGTGTTGCAGCAAGATTTGTTTTCAGAAAAAACCTGGGAATTTCTTGGTCTTACCCAGCAACAACTCATTGTTGCCGGAGCCCTTGGCGGGGCTGCTCTTGCCGCCGGACTTGACGTCGTGGCTGGAGGCGCATCCCTGGGGCTTTTCACTGCCCTTGGCGGAGTTCTTGGTGCGACAACGGCTGCAATTCGAGGCCGGGAAATGCTTTCCGGTACTCGGTTGCTGGGGATGAAGCTTGATCATGCCAGACTCCAGGTTGGCCCGGTAAATAATATCCAGTTGCTCTATATTCTGCTCGATCGCGGTCTGCTCTTTTACAGCCATGTTGTTCATTGGGCCCATGGTCGACGTGATTATCCGGAAGGCACCCGGTTTTTGCCTGCCGAAGAGCAGGGAAAGCAGGGGTTTACCGCAGGCTGGAGCGCACAGGAAAGAAAAATATGCGACCGGTTTTTTCGGGCTCTGCACCAGGGGAATGCGCAGCAAAAAGCTGAAGCAGAAGAAGCATTATTTGGGCTTATCCGAAAAAAAATGGAAGAAATCGGCGGGCATCAGGAGTCGTTGAGAAATGCTTGACAAGGGCGCAGCAGTGCAGGATACCATCCGTATTGTGCAGAAACTCGAAGTCGGTGACAGCCTTGAGCTGTTGAGCTGGAAAGGAGATCGTTCGTTACTGTTGCAGGTCATGGGAGACGAAGAACTACTTATCCGGGAACAGGGATTTGTGGTGGATGAATTTTCTGTCCCTTTACGAAAACTCAAAAAAAATTTAAAAACGCTGATTAAACGGGAATTTCCCCGTAGCCATAAAATCCGTACCCGGATAACCCGGAAACCATAATTTATTCGTAACTCTTCAGGTGGGTGCAGAAAGTTTGCATAACCACCGGCCAGTACTCTCTGTTACGGTGCGGCATTTGATGCACTGTCTGGACTGCCGACATCTTTCGGAGAGTTTGCGAGCTCATTGCCCATGGAAGAACAGCATCTTCGTAAAATACTCCATATAGATATGGATGCGTTTTTTGCCTCTGTGGAACAGCGTGACAATCCTGAGTTGCGCCAGCGTCCCGTTATTGTGGGCGGAGATCCCAGAGGCAGAGGTGTGGTGGCTGCCTGTTCGTATGAAGCACGAGAATTTGGTGTTCACTCGGCCATGTCATGCGCCAAGGCATATACACTCTGTCCGCAGGCCATTTTTGTTCGTCCCAGAAAGGATAGATACCGTGAGTTTTCTGCCCGAATTATGGCTATCTTTGCTGCGTATTCTGATCTGGTTGAGCCGCTTTCACTTGATGAAGCCTTTCTTGATATTACCATTGGTAAAAAAAATATCCCCTCTGCCACCTGGACTGCCCAGGCAATTTGCCGTGACATCCATGAGCAGACAGGACTTACGGCCTCAGCCGGTGTTTCCTGTAATAAGTTTCTTGCCAAGGTTGCCTCAGATATTAACAAACCAAACGGCATAACAGTGATTACTCCTGAACAGGCTCTGCCATTTATCCGCACTTTGCCCATACGCAGGTTTTTTGGCGTGGGTAGAGTCACAGAAAAGAAAATGCACGCCATGGGCATCAAAACCGGGGCTGATCTGGAAAAATTAAGCCTGTCTGAACTACGTCAGGCTTTTGGCAAGGCCGGAATTTTTTTTTACCATATTGTTCGCGGTAGGGATGACCGGCCGGTATGTCGACGTCGTGGGCGAAAATCCATTGGTACTGAAACGACCCTTCGTTACGATATTACTGATCTTTCAGCCATGCATACACTGTTATCCGCACAGGCAGACCAGTTGGGCGACATCCTGATACAAAAAGAGCTGGCTGCCCGTACCCTGACCCTGAAAATCCGTTACCGTGATTTTACCACTGTAACCCGCTCGGTTACGCTGCCCGGCCATGTTCTTGACTCAGTCGATATTATGGATCGGGTACCACGCCTGCTTGCAGCCACTGAAGCCGGAAAGCAGCAGGTGCGTCTGCTTGGCCTGTCGCTAAGTAATATCTGCCCGGTGCAGGAGGTTTGCAAAAACACCATGCGCCAACTGCGACTTCCCTTCCATTAATCAGTACAGCTGGATCAGGCAGCCGGTTGCAGTAGAATCACTGTTACGGTTTTCTTCCCCGCAGAGTTGTTTTTTCTTGCTGTTGGCTTTATCATGCAGATAAACCAGCATGGCTGGATCATAATTGCCAGCCACAAAAAGCTATGAAAGCTGGTCACTGCGGCGTGGCACGTTAGTAGGTGCTGCGACTTTTGGATAAACCAGCATTCCCGTCGCACCGGACACAACAAAGGATGAAACAGAAGCCCGGAATGTAGATTTGCAGTGATAAAGCCGCAGG
>RKSL01000114.1 GCA_008633435.1 Candidatus Desulfobulbus rimicarensis
AAGAGCCACCTTAATGGCAATCCAGTGGGAGACCACCAAAACAGTCTTGCCCTGCTCCGAAGATAATTTGTACCCGACCCTTTTTATTTTACTTTTTATTTTATTCAAATCCAGTTTTCAATGGCTAATCCTTCTACTCTCTCAAATTCACGGACATTATTTGTTACAAGTATAAGACCATGGGAGAGAGCGATTCCTGCAATAAGAAGATCGTAGGAGCCGATGGGAGTTCCCTTTTTTTCAAGCTTCGCTCTAATGCCAGCGGCTTTTCTGGCACCGTCACCGTTGAGACTCACAATATTTAATGGTTGAAAAAATTTTGTGAGAGCTGCCTCTGATCGACGTTGTTGTTGGCTTTTCGCAACACCGTATTCCAGCTCAAACACTGTTATTGTGGATATTGCAACATCAACCAGGGAATGAGTGCGAAAGTTTTCAAGAACCTGCGGTGGATGATTCTTAATAAGATAGATACAAATATTTGTATCAAGCAGGTACTTCACTAGAAGCCCTCTCTTGTTTGAGTGTCAGGCTGCTGGCGGCCTGTAGCCATAAAATCTTCAGGAAACTCATCCAGTGCACTGAATAACATTTCCCAGTTAGCAGGGACAGGAGTCAGGATAATTGTGTCATCCTTTTTTGATATCAGGACTTCTGTGCCTGGCATTCTATATTTTTTTGGAATTCTGATTGCCTGAGAATTTCCGTTTTGAAAAAGTTTAGCAGTGTTCATTAACCCCCTCCTTTAAAGAGAAAATGATATACAATTAATATATACAATGTTTACTGTAATAGCAAGACCGCCGAACAAGGTCGGGGAAGATTCTATCGAAGATAATTTGTACCCGACCCTTTTTATTCTCAATCTTTGATCCAAAATTACATCGAACAACAAAATCATCCACGACCTACATCACGGGAGCCAACCCGCACAGCCCCCTGCCCGTTCCGGATAAGCTCGATGAAGGAGCCATTGCCCGGATCAGTCAATGTTGTCAGCTGATTAATCCCCAATGAAGAGTAATAGGCAAGAGCCACCTTAATGGCAATCCAGTGGGAGACCACCAAAACAGTCTTGCCCTGCTCCGAGACAAAAATAGACTCCAACTCCCGCACCACTCTATTCTGCAGCGCAAGATAGGTTTCAGCCCCTTGCAGTCTGAAACGTTCCGGCATTGTCCAGAAATTACAGTACTCCGTGGGATGAGACAATCGGGTTTCCTCCCGGATTTTCCCCTCCCACGGCCCCAGTCGAATCTCTTTTAAGCCATCAACTTTATAAACAGGAATGTTTTTATCTCCTGCAATAAGCTGCACTGTCTGCACAGCCCGTGGCAGAGGACTGACATAAGCGGCCACAAAATCAACGCCGGCAAGAGCGCGACGAACCTCAAGAGCCTGATTTTTGCCCACCCGGGTTAAGGGCGAATCTTTATGCCCTTGCAGACGCTGTTCCAGATTCCACAGGGTCTGACCATGCCTGACAAGAACTATTCTCGTTATTCCTGTCACCCGAATTGCCCTCTCTATGAAATAATGCGTAATGTACTGAGCAAGCAGGAGAACACCTGCAAAATATGGCGGAGAGACAGGGATTCGAACCCTGGGTGGGCGTAAACCCACAACGGTTTTCGAGACCGTCCCGTTCAGCCGCTCCGGCATCTCTCCGTCTGTACTATTGATAGTGTTAAACAGGCTTGCCGTCAAGCCGGGAACTGCTGGTAGCAATTGCTGATCCAAGGATGAAGCCAACTCGGCGACGCATCAAGCCCTGATGGTACCGGGGAACCAGTATTGCCAGAAAAGTACGGAATTTTCTTGACGTATCCCCTGCCGGCTTTATATCTTCGCTGGTGCCTGTCCCAAAATGGTCTTTTTGTCCGATCTCTGCGTCATGCTCAAAAAATAATGCTCGGAATATCACTTATATGCCTGCGCTTATTTTTTTCGCAATCCTTGACCTCGAACAAAAATCCTCATTTTTGGACAGACACTCGCTGGTAACATTCACTTTTTCCCCTGTCATTGCCATGAAAAAACCTGCTACAGCCCCATCATTGACTTTGTCTCTGCTGACTATTGTGCTGACAGTTGTATTCCTGCTCCAGGGATGTGCTGCAATCCGCTCCGATTTTGAAGAGCCAACCATCACCGCAGCAAATCTGCAACTCAGCGAAGTTAAAAACCTTGAGGCGGTGTTTCTGCTGGAATTACGCGTCTTGAATCCCAATGATTTTGCCCTCGACATCCGGGGATTAAGCTGTGAGCTGAACATCGAAGGCGAGCATTTTGCCACCGGAATAGGCAACGACCTGCAACAGATTCCGGCCTTTGACAGCAAAACCATTTCCGTAAAAGTCTATGCCTCAATGATTGATATTGTCGGCTCGGTGATTCAATTTTTACAGGGAGCAGGGCAGCGACATCCCCTGCACTATGAGCTGACAGGAAAAGTCCGTCTTGAGGGGTACGGCAAAATTCCTTTCAGCTCACAAGGGGTGCTTGATCTCGGCAAGAGATTACAACCCGGGAAATAGCCTACAGGTTACGCACTTCAAAGGTATTGCAAGCACTGACATCACCAGTGGTATACCCCTGATTAAACCAACGCACCCGCTGGGCAGAACTGCCATGGGTGAACGAATCCGGGACAGCATACCCACGGGCATTTTTCTGCATGCGGTCATCACCAATGTTACCTGCGGTGTTCAGAGCTTCTTCAATATCACCTGGTTCCAGAATACCACGCATTTTATCAGCTCTATTAGCCCAGACCCCGGCATAACAATCTGCCTGCAGCTCCAGCCGTACAGAGACTTTGTTAAATTCTTTTTTGGAAAGTCGCCGTCTGGCCTGATCCACCTGATCGCTTGTCCCCAGAAGTTTTTGTACATGGTGACCAATCTCATGGGCAACCACATAGGCCCGGGCAAAATCTCCGGGAGAATGCAGACTCTGTTGCAACTCTTTGTAAAAGGCCAAATCTATATAGACTTTACGGTCGCCAGGGCAATAAAACGGCCCCATGGCCGCCTGGGCCATACCGCAGGCTGATTCCACCATACCGCTGAACAACACCAGGTTTGGCTCCTGATACGTCAGGCCGTTTTCTTTAAACACCTGATTCCAGACATCTTCAGTGTCTGCCAGCACAACAGCAACAAATTCTGCCTGCTCCTGCTCTTCTGGTGTGCCCTGATAGGGAGCATTACTCTGCGCGGCAGGACGATTCTCCTGAATGGCCTCCCCCAGATTCATCACCACAGAGGGATCGACACCAAAAAACATACCCACCAGCGCCAGCAGCAGTATACCTGCACCACCGGCCTTTGCTCCCCGGGGAATCCCGCCACTGCGACGATCTTCAACATTGCCACTTCTTCTTCCATCTCTCCAGCGCATAACAGCCTCCATATCCAGCGACAAGTATTTCCACCTGATTCGACTCCAGGCAGATACCATTTTGTTATCAATTGGCAATCCTCCCGGATTGTCTGCTGCCTGTGATCATATTCAAAAATAAAAAATTATGAAAGAGGATAACAACACGTTTTTTTGTCTTTTCACTACGCAGCCATAAGCCTCAAGGTGGCCTCAAGCCAGTGCAGGATTCAACTTTTTCACTTACCGTTTCTTTATTTAGATATTGACATCATGTATTGCTGCAATAGAGTGCAGAAAACATTATTGCACTAAGGGGGTACAAATGCTGACTGAAGATAATGGACAGATCCTGCTTCGGCTTGCGCGACAGACCCTTGAGGAGCAACTGGGGCTTACACCAGAGACCCCACTGCCCCCCGAAGATCTCAACGATCCGGAGTTAAGGCGACACAGGGGAGTTTTTGTTACCCTGTATAAAGAGGGGAGCCTGCGCGGATGTATCGGCAGTCTGCTGGGTGTTGATTCACTGCTTGACGGCGTACGCAAACATGTGGTTAATGCTGCTTTCCATGACCAGCGTTTTCCCATTGTTTCAGCTGACGAGGTTAGCAAACTCATAATTGATATTTCGGTACTGACTCCACCCGAGAACCTCGATTTTACTGACAGCGCTGATCTGACAGACAAACTGCGCCCTGATATTGACGGTGTTATTTTAAAAACAACCGCAGGAAATGCGGCAACATTTTTACCCCAGGTATGGAAACAGCTGCCACTACCGGAGCTCTTTCTTGATCATCTCTGCTTGAAAGCGGGATTAGCCGGTGGATGCTGGCGTTCAGGAAACTTAACAATTCAAACCTACCAGGTACTCCATTTTACTGAAAAGACCACGACGTGACCAACATTACCCATGAAAGAAATTCTTCTCACCCCTGAACTTTCCCAGGAAATATCTGAAATTTACCAGGCCATGCAAAAAGAGTACGAACAGGTGGCTGCAGAGCTGCCTCTCAGCTGCCAGGGATGCCCTGATAATTGCTGCGACTCCTATTTCCAACACCATACCTACAGTGAATGGGCCTATCTCTGGGAAGGATTGCGCCAGCTTGACGATGACACCCTTGACCGGGTCATGGCGCGGGCACAGGAGTATGTCAACCAATGCAAGACAGCCCTTGCAAAAGGTGATCGACCCCAGATTATGTGTCCCCTCCTCAATGAACAGGACGGCTTATGTGCGCTTTACCAGCACCGGATGCTGGTCTGCAGAATGCACGGTGTCCCGGCCACCCTTATCCGACCCGATGGCCAGCACATGCGTTTTCCAGGATGCTTCCGCTGTCAGGAGATTGTTGGCAACAATTTTCCGGAAGAGACCGATGCCCCGGCCATGGATCGCACCATGCTCTTCCGCAGGCTTGCAGCCCTGGAATCACGTCTCATGGGCGAACGTCGTCATCTCTATCCACGGGTGAAAAAAACCATTGCCGATATGATTGTCGAAGGACCGCCCTCCATTTCCACGCCCCATTGCGAGCGATAATTCCGGCCATGTCCGAGCGTATCCAACAAAGCTATAACCAGATAATCCGTGGTCAGCAGATAAGCCGGGAAACTGCGGTGCAGCTCGCATCCTGCCCTGACCAGCCCGCCTTATGGGCAATGGCCGATGCGGTACGCAGACATTGTATGGGGGAGCGCTTCCATCTCTGTTCCATCATCAATGCCCGCAGCGGCAACTGCACGGAAGACTGCCGTTTCTGCGCCCAGTCAGCCCGCTGCCAAAGCGACATCCTAACGTATACGTCCATTGATCCCAAAAAAGCGCTGGCCCAGGCACAAGACAATGACAAACACGGTGTTGACCGCCTGTCGCTGGTCACCAGCGGCCGCGCTGTTGACCAGGCGACCCTTGAGCAACTCGCTGCAAGCTACGGTGAAATTGCCAGACAAACGTCCATGGAACTCTGCGCCTCCATGGGCTTTGTCGACGACTCAACCCTTGAACGGCTGCGCAGCTTCGGCGTCAGCCGCTACCACTGCAACCTTGAGGCGTGCAGAGATTTTTTCCCGACAGTCTGCACCACCCATACCTGGGAGGAAAAGACAGCCACTCTTCAGCGTGCCGGAAATTGCGGCATGTCACTCTGCTCAGGAGGTATTATCGGTATGGGAGAGAACATGGACGACCGCATCGCGCTGGCCTGTGAACTTCGTGCGCTTAACGTGCTCTCTATCCCCATCAATATCCTGACCCCGATAGACGGCACCCCCATGGCCACAATGGAGCCTTTGCCAGTAGAAGAAGTGCTGACCACCATTGCCCTGTTCCGACTTATCAATCCCGATGCGGTTATCCGCATGGCCGGGGGCAGGCAGCAACTTGGCGCTGAACAATACCGCTGTTTTGCCGCCGGAGCCAATGGAGCCATTGTCGGCAACTACCTGACCACGGTGGGCAGCTCCATAAACGACGATCTCCGTCAACTTGCTCATATGGGGTTCAGTTTTAAAAGGAGCAGAACACCAGGTGGCTAATCCGTGAAAATTCTGACAATTTCTGACGTAGAAGTTCAGGAACTCAAAGAAGATGTTCTGCGCCGTAAGTTCCGCAATATTGACCTTATTCTTTCCTGCGGCGACCTTGCACCTGAATACCTCACCTTTGTCCGGGAAAAAGTCGATGCTCCACTCTACTATGTACGGGGTAACCATGATTTGCGTTACCGCCAAAGCCCACCCGTGGGCTGCATGGATACAGGTTTTACCATTACCCGGATCAATGGTCTTAACCTGCTGGGCATACCGGGTTCAAGATGGTATAATGGTGGCCAAAATCAATATCATGAAACCCAGATGCGGCTTCGTCTGCTCCGTCTCTATCCTGCTCTGTGGCGCTGCCCGGCAGATATTATCTTTGCCCATTCACCTCTGCGCCATCTGCATGATGCCGAAGACAGGTGTCACAGAGGGTTTCGCTGTTTTCACAATCTGATCCGCCGGGTTAAGCCCTGTTTTTTTCTGCATGGTCATATCCACGCCAGTTTCCGTGATGACACCGAACGGATCAGCACAATATCGACAACCAGCGTCATAAACTGTTGTGGCTACTATGTTTTCGAAGTGTAAATTCCTGCACAATTTTCTCTGTACAAAGCATAACGAGCCACGTCGATTTGATGAGGTTCGGGCAGCTGAAAAGGCCTCTGAAATTATCGACAGAGGAGCCGTCGAAATACCGGTCAGCCAAATTTCAGGTACTGTTGGCAGATACCGGGATTTTGACGGTGAATTCCGAGCCAGAAACCGTGGAGGGGAAGCACGATTCCAGAAAATTCTTGCTGCCATGCAAATGGGGGCAGCCCTGCCCCCGGTCTCGCTGTATCAGATTAAGGATGATTTTTTCATTCTGGACGGACACCACCGGGTTGCCGCAGCCCGGCAGCTGGGGCGCGAGACTATCAATGCGCGGGTTGTTGAGCTCCTGCCGGCAAAACAGACTCTGGAAAATCAGCTCTATCTCGAAAAAATTCATTTCCGTGATACTGCAGGGCTGCTCAAATCCATCAATCTGACCGAGCTTGACCAGTACCACCATCTTGAACTGCAGATCAAACAGCACCAGAAATGGCTCAGCCAGCACAACAACACCGACACCTCGTATAAGCAGGCTGCAACAGATTGGTATCACACCATTTACATGCCATTGACAGCCATTATTTCACGCAGTAATCTCGTTACAAATTTCCCAGGAAGAACAGTCGACGACCTCTATCTTTATATTTCCACCCACCAGTGGACTGATACCCGCCCCCGACAGTACGGTATTGGCATCGACAAACTCATTCCCCGCGACATGGAGGCGTTCAGAAGCAAAATGGCAGAATTAAAAAATAATGAATACCCGGATATGAAGCAGGATATCACCTTTTTTATTCTGCTCAATGTTGACGGCAGACATGAGCGCAGAATCATAGATAAACTCATGCAGCTCGAACCGGTACGAGAGCTGCATTCAGTTCATGGCTCCATTGATTTTATCGTTAAAGTTGTTCTTTCCCGTGATCTACTCGCCTCTGATGCCGAGTTGATTTCCCAGTTTACCCACGGCAATGTGCGCATGCTCAAAGGTGTAATCTCCACCCAAACCCTGATCCCCGGGCTATCACGCTACAAGGATGATACCTGTCAATGATCTCCCCTGAGGACAGCCGTTTTGATCGGGAGCATATCTGGCATCCCTACACATCCATGACCGACCCGCTGCCGGTATTTCCGGTGAAAGCGGCTTCAGGGGTGAAAATTATGCTGGATAGCGGGCAGGAACTGATTGACGGCATGTCATCATGGTGGGCCGCTATCCACGGCTATAATCATCCGGTGCTTAACAAGGCACTTACCCGCCAGTTAGAGCAGATGTCCCATGTCATGTTTGGCGGCCTGACCCATAAACCAGCCATTGAACTCTGTCGTCTGCTGGTCAAGAGTACCCCGGCAGGACTGGACAAAGTGTTTCTCTGCGATTCAGGTTCTGTCAGCGTGGAAGTGGCTCTGAAAATGGCGCTTCAGTTTCAGCACGCCAGAGGATACCCCAAAAAACAGCGCATCCTGACCATCCGGGGCGGCTACCATGGAGATACCTTCCATGCCATGTCTGTCTGCGATCCTGTTACCGGCATGCACGCCCTTTTTACTGCTTCCCTGCCCCGTCAACTCTTCTGCCACCGACCGGAATGTCGCTTTGACGAAGAGTGGCAACCAGCCGATATAGACGAAGCTGCAACCCTGCTCGCCCATAATCACCATGAAATTGCCGCTGTTATCCTGGAACCAATTGTCCAGGGCGCAGGTGGCATGTGGTTTTACCATCCCCGCTATTTACAGGAACTGAGAAAACTCTGTGATCAGTACGGGGTATTACTCATCTTTGATGAAATAGCCACAGGATTCGGCCGCACCGGAAAACTCTTTGCCGCCGAACATGCCGGGGTAACGCCGGATATTTTCTGCCTGGGCAAGGCGATAACCGGCGGATACATGACCCTTGCAGCCACCATGGCCACCGATGAAGTTGCCAAAGTCATTTCCAAAGGTTCCCCCGGCCTCTTCATGCACGGGCCGACATTCATGGCCAATCCGCTGGCCTGTGCAGTTGCGCTGGCCTCAATACAGCTGCTGCTTGCCGATGACTGGCAGAAAAAAATAGCACAAATCCGCAGGCAGCTCCAGCAGGAGCTTGCCCCTGCCCTTGCCTTCCCCGGGGTACAGGACGTGAGGGTTCTTGGGGCAATCGGGGTCATTGAGATGACAGAACAGGTGCACATGGCAAAGCTGCAGGATTTTTTTGTGGAACGTGGCGTCTGGATCAGACCATTTGGTCACTTGATTTACCTCATGCCACCCTATATTATACATGCAGACGAGCTGACCACCTTAACAACAGCGGCTGTTGAAGCTGCCCAGCTCGCACAAGGCCTTCCTGCCACTGCAACCTGAACCCGGTAAAACCATGCAGGTAAAAAACACCCGAATCAATAAGATTGTCCTGCTTGTTCTTGTTCTGACCATCTCCGCCCTTTTTCTCACCATGGTCAGACAATTTTTGATGGCAACGTTTATGGCAGGACTTTTTTCGGCCATGGTCACTCCCATTCATCGATGGATCACCCTGCGTCTCCATGGCCGGGAGACCCTGGCCTCCATCCTGACCATTACCGGCATTGTCTTTCTGGTGCTTATCCCCCTTGGCTTTCTCATCGGGGTGGTGGCAGCCCAGGCTGTTCATGTGGGGCAATCAATCACCCCATGGCTCGAATCGTTCATCAAAGAACCAAGCACCATCACTGGCTACGTGGAAAAAATCCCCTATTATGAAGAAATCCTGCCCTACCGGGATATGGTTCTTGAAAAGGCCGGCCAGGCCGTGGGGAGTATTTCAAACTTTCTGATCGATTCATTAAAATCCATGACAAAAATGACGGTCAATGCTTTTTTTAATGTCATTATCATGCTCTATGTCATGTTTTATTTTCTCACCACCGGCGATGTCCTGCTCAAAAAAATCCTCTTTTACATGCCGCTGGCTCACCACGATGAAGAACGACTGCTGCACCGCTTTACCTCGGTGGCTGGAGCAACCATGAAATCCACCCTGATCATCGGCATTCTTCAGGGAGGTCTCTGCGGCTTTGCCTTCTACCTTGCCGGTATCCAGGGCGCAGTCTTCTGGGGATCAGTAATGGCAGTTATGTCGGTGGTGCCGGCTGTCGGCACCGCCATTATCTGGGGCCCGGCTTTACTTGTTCTTGCCCTGGGTGGTCATTTTGCAGGGGTCGTCATTCTGATCATCATCTGCGGTGCTGTGGCCGGAAACCTTGACAATATCCTGCGGCCACGGCTTGTGGGAAAAGACACAGAAATGCATGACCTGTTTGTCCTCTTTGGCACCCTGGGCGGGCTGACCATGTTCGGGATTCTCGGGATTATCATCGGCCCTATTATTTCGGCTCTTTTTATTACAATCTGGGAAATATATGGCGATGTGTTTCAAGAGTACCTGCCAGAAGTCGGATCAATCCGAAAAAGACCTTGAAATTCATGCAATGCTGGTCGTTTACATTGGGTTTTGATTCTCTGCACAGCATAAAATGATTGCACAAGATAGCCTTGAACATTGGGGCAGCCTGTCAGTATAAATTGCATAAAATTTCATCTCAGGATACTCTCGGCAGACACTAACTGGTTCAAAAGACCGGCAAGGAAAAAGTTCCCCCTACAGAAACCGGGTAACAGTTGAGCTGACCTCTTTTCCAGAGTACAATCCCGACGACCCTATACAGCAAACTCCAAACCTGTTCCCTGACAAGCCATGCGACCAAAACCCTTTATCCCAGAGCCTGTCTCCGGCCATCCCAGCCATGTTCAGGACAAAAACAGCGGCCTTATCTGGCATCGTTGTGAAATGCGCACCCTGTATGTGGACACCGACCGTTCCCAGGTGGTCTATCATGCAAATTATTTGAAATATTTTGAATTTGGCCGGGCAACTCTGATGCGTGAAGCCGCATATCCCTACAAAAAGATAGAGGAAAGCGGCTATATTTATCCGATAATCAAGATTGAGGTCAACTATTTCAGCCCTCTTTTTTATGATGACCTGATGTATATCCACACCAGGCCGGGTACGCTTGAGCTGGTTAAACTGCAGTTTGATTATCTGATCACCAATGCCAAAAGCGGAGAACTGATCTGCACAGGATTCACCAGGCATTGTGCAGTAAATACAGAATCGATTCCCATTGAAATTGATGAAAAAACCCGCAGGCTCTGGAACTCTTTTCCGCGCTGATGACCACGCTCCGGCTTGACACTTCTCTAAAAATTGCCCCATGGTTCAATGACCACTGCTTTACCGGACGTCCGGTTCTGCCGGCAGTGGAAAGCATGGCTTTGCTGAGTTCTACGCTACTCAACCATTTCCCCTCATGCCAGATCACGGCAATGACCCGAGCCAGATTCCCCCGTTTTCTGGAAATCGCACCTGGCCCATCTCCTCTAGCCGTAACTGTTGAACTACGGGAAATTACAGAGGGTCTCATCCAGGCAACCCTTTACTCAAAAAAGAAAACCTCAAAATTTTCACGCCTAGTCGAACATGCCAGTCTCTGTTTTGGCGAAAAAGATCAAATTCCTCCTCTTGCGGCCCCGGACATTATCCCCGACAAACCACCATTCACTGTATCCGGGGCGACCATTTACCGGGAGCTTATCCCTTTTGGCCCGGCATACCGCAACCTGCTGGGCGTTGATCTTTTCCCGGACACAGCACTCGCCCAACTGCGAACTCCAGACTTCCCGGTTGCCTGCCATAAACTTGGTTCACCTTTTCTGCTCGACAGTGCCATGCACGCTGCCTGCACCTGGGGGCAACGTTTTGCGGGATTCGTCCCCTTTCCTGTGGCCTTTGCCAGCCGATTTATCTGCAAAGCCTCGCTCCCCGGTCATGTCTACCAGGCAACAGTGAAGCCCATACGCATCAAAAAAGATCTGCTCAGCGTCAATATTGATATAACGGAAAAAAATGGGGAAATCATTGAACAGGTAACAGAGTTGGAGATGCGGGATGTCAGTGGAGGTACCCTGCGCCCCGCGCAATGGATAGTGCAGGAAACCGGCTGAAGCTGCAGGTGAACAATTATCGAACAACCATATTGAGGGTGCCTTTACTCTTTAAGAGGCCCCCCCCAGGACTGGAGCTGCTCCACCCCTTTTCGGGTTAACCATCGCAGGAAAATCATTGAATATTTAGCGCCGCACAGGTACATACCAAAGATAAACACCAGATGTGACAGACCATAAACCAGGGGGCCGCCAATGACAACAATCCAAGGCTGGTTGGTCTTCACCGCAATGGTGCCGATACCTGCCACAGCAGGCCAGCCAAGCAGAAAGCTCAACCCGATAATGACGATGCCGGCAACTATGCGCAGAGAGGGTCTTTGCTTAAACGCTGTAAGATCAGCCTGTTCTTTCACGGCGGCGGCAACAAACGGTTTTTTAAGCAGACGGTTTGCCCACCCGGCAGCCAGCTGTTGTATTGTATTCATACATGTACTATCAACAAATTTAGAGAAAAAAGGCAACAGTGGAATATACTCGGGTCTGGGATTTTTTTGATAAAATTTACTGCATTTCCGTTGAGCAGCGCAACGATCGCCGCAAAATTGCGCGCCAGCAGTTTGCCCGGGCAGGCCTGCTGGAACGGGTAGAATTTATTCATGTTCGTAAACATCCTGACAATCCGGAACAGGGCATCTATGCCTCTCATCTCTTCTGCATGCGCAAAGGGCTTGATGCCGGAGCATCAACCATCCTGATCTTTGAAGATGATATTCTCTTTGCAGATTTTTCAGCCACAGCCCTTGAAAGATGTTGCGCAGCTCTGGCAACGCAACCGCACTGGAATGCACTTTTCCTGGGCTGCATGATCCAGGGATTGCGTAAAACCAAGGTGCATTCTCTGGTGCAGATTCGTTACCAGTGTCTTACCCATGGCTATGCTGTCAAGGCTGAATTTGCCCGGCATCTTGTCACTATTCCCTGGCAGGGGATTCCCTATGACGGGCTGCTCAAACTGGAAAACCGTCATTTTTTTGCCCTGTATCCCATGCCTGCTTTTCAGAGCAACTCGCCCACAGATAACCGAACAGTCAGGATTGACAAATTCCGGCGCAGACTAGGCGGTCTGCAAAGATTACAACGATTCAATATTTTTTTTTACCGCTATAAAACAGCGATCATAACCGGCCATATCATGGCTGCAATTATGCTGCTACTGGCTTTGTACAAAAATTCGTGACCACCATGACAGGCACCAGCAAACCAGAACTGACTAAATAGTTATGGCTACTCTCCTGGCAAAACAGCAAATCCGCTGGAAAAGGCTGCTCTTCTCGTTGCTGCTGAGCTGCCTGCTGGCCGGAATCGGCCTGCTGAACCTGCGGGTGGATACCGATGTCATCGGCACGCTCCCCCGGACAGGTGGGGTGCTCAGCGATGCCCTGGAAATTTTTGCCAACCACCCCATGCTCGAACAGATTGCCATTGATGTGACCATGGCACAAAACACCCCGGATCAACTGGTGAAACTTGGAGATACTATTGAAACAAAACTCCGGCAAAGCGGCCTGTTCACCCAGGTCGGTACCAGACAATTCGGTGATCTCATTCCAGCCCTTGCCCTGCACAGTGCCAGAAATCTGCCCTTACTTTTTTCCGGCAAAGAACTGCAACAGCGGGTCAGCCCACTACTCACTCCGGATGCTATCCGCAAACGGCTGCAAACCCTGGTCAGTAGCCTGAATTCCCTTGAGGGCATTGGCCAGGCTCAATTTATTGCTCTTGATCCGCTGGCCTTAAAAGATCTGGTGCTCTCCCGCATGGCTCTGCTGGCTCCAACCATGTCGGGCACATTGTATCGGGGGCATCTGCTCTCTGCCAATGGCCGTCATCTGCTGATTACAGCCCGGCCAGCTGGTCGGAGCACAGACAGTAAAACCGCCCATGCCATAGCCTCCCTGCTTCAGCAAATCAGAGAAACGCTGCATAAAACCATGGCGACCACGGACTTCACCATGACTCCTGTGGGGGCTTTCCGGGCTGCCCTTGATAATGAGACCATTATCCGACATGACGTAAACATGGCTCTTATCCTGGCCATGGCAGGCATTGCCCTGCTGCTGACTATTGCTTTTTCCCGCCCGCTTATCGGCCTGCTCTCGCTGCTGCCCGCCGTGGCCGGAACCGGGGCAGCTCTGTTTGTCTACTCACTGTTTAACAACACCATCTCCATCATGGTACTGGGATTTGGCGGAGCAGTCATCTCTATCACTGTTGATCACGGCATTGCCTATCTGCTTTTTCTTGATCGGACGCATCCGACCAGGGGGGCTGATGCAGCCACTGAGGTACGAGCTGTAGGCCTTATGGCCGTATTCACCACAGTTGGCGCCTTTCTCATCCTCTGCATGAGTGGCTTTCCGCTGTTCACCCAGCTGGGATTGTTTACAGCGCTTGGCGTGCTGTTCTCCTTTATTTTTGTCCATACGGTTTTTCCAAGAGTTTTCCCCAAACTCTCTGCCGCACCGCGCCGCAATCTTCCACTGCAAAAATGTGTTGATACCCTGGCCTCAACAGGACGCCCCGGTGCAATTATCGCTGCAGGGATTGCCCTGGCTCTACTCTTTGTCGGCTCCCCCTCATTTGACGTAAGCCTTGAAAGCATGAACACTGTGAGCCGGGAAACCCGTGCCGCTGACGACCTGTTTACCGCAACCTGGGGCAGTCTCGGCCAGAATATTTTACTGATGACATCTGGTTCCACCCTCAAAGAACTGCACCAGCATGACCGGGAACTACTCGGAGAAATAGATAACGACCGCAGCAAAGGCATCCTCCAGTCAGCGTTCCTTTCGTCCATGCTCTTTCCGGATCAGGCAACAGCCCAACAAAACTTTCACGACTGGCAGAAATTCTGGACCGGGCAACGACTAACAGCCTTTAAACAAACCCTCGCCACAACTGCTGCTGAGCTGGGCTTTTCGCCCGATGCCTTTACAGATTTTTTTCAACTCTTCAATACAACAATGCCTGCTGTACCTGCTATTTTGCCACAATATTTCCCCCTGCTGGGCATTGCACCAGCCAGGGAAAAAAAAGGGTATGTTCGTTTTATCACCCTTGTCCCGGGTGAGCATTACAACGGCGATTATTTTCAACATAAATATCATCAATACGGCACCATTTATGATCCCGGCTATTTTTCCAGTCAACTGGGGCAGATGCTCTTTAGCACCTTTACCAGGATTTTCCTGATCATCGGCTGCGCCATCACACTCATGCTGCTGCTCTCATATCTCAGCATTCCCCTGACACTGATCACTCTGCTGCCGGTTGCCTTTGCCTATGTCTGTACCCTGGGCAGCCTGAAACTGCTGGGCAAACCGCTGGACATCCCCTCGCTCATGCTTTCCATTGTTATTCTGGGCATGGGAATTGATTATTCCATTTTTTTTGTCCGCGCTCACCAGCGGTTCCGCTCACCTGAACACCCTTCTTATGGACGGGTACGCCTGGCCGTTTTCATGGCAGCAGCCTCCACCCTTATCGGCTTTGGGGTGCTGGCTACTGCACGACATTCGCTCCTGCACAGCATCGGAATTACCTGTCTGTTTGGCATAGGGTATTCTCTGCTCGGTGCCTTTCTTCTGTTGCCACCGCTGCTTAACTGGTATTTCGAAAGAGAGCACAATTGTCCGGCAACCGCTATCGACCAAAGAGTTCTTTGCCGCTTCCGGTTACTGGAAGCCTATCCACGCATGTTTGCCCGTTTTAAGCTGCGATATGATCCAATGTTTACTGATTTACCATCTTTGCTGCCGGACAGCACATCCGTAAACCGTATTCTTGATATTGGCTGCGGCTATGGCGTGCCTGCTGCATGGTGCCTGGAATACTTTCCCCACGCTACCCTGAGCGGTGTTGACCCGGATGAAGAACGGGCTCGCGTTGCCAATCTTGTGCTCAAACCACGGGGCAAAGCATTTTGCGGCTGGGCAACAGATATCTCCCCTGACGAGCCAAAAGCTGATCTCATCCTGCTTCTTGACATGCTGCATTATATAGATGATCAATATCTTGAAGAGATGTTTTGCTGTTGCGCAGCTGCTGCCCAACCCGGCACCATTTTATTGGTTCGCTACACCGTAGCCCCACAGGGAAAAGTCTCATTGCTTTGGCATGTCGAGCAACTACGCATACAGTTGCAAAAGATGAACGGCCATTACCGCGACCCACATCAGATTGCTTCCATGGTGCAAAACGCAGGGTTTTTAACGGAAATCAATGCAATCAGCAAGACTAACCCTGAACTGTTCTGGCTCCAGGCAAAAAAAGAGTAAAACCAGATAGTCCCAGCCGATTCCATATCCCACCGGAAAATATATTTTTCTACACCACTCCCTTATATTCAGCACTCCTGCCCACGAGCTAACCAAAAACTTACTTGTTTTAAATTCTCCACGGCATACAATTTCAGGAATAATTATAATTTAATTCGTTACTACAAGTATATATATGACAAACAAGTTGTTGAACAACAAAATCATCACCTGGATAACAATTTGCTGGTGCCTGCTTATTGGCTCATTGTGGTACTGGAATTGGGTTCAGACTGAACAGGCTATCATTCAAATCGCCCGGGCAGAGGCCTACGCCAGTGCAGAAAAAGATATAATGTACCATAAATGGGCAGGATTACAGGGAGGTCTGTATGTTCGCCCTACTGAGAAAACCCCGCCCAACCCTTATCTATCTTTTTTGCCAGAACAAACGCTTCTCAGCAGGAAGGGTGAAACGTTTACCCTGATAAATCCGGCCTATATGGTTCGGCAGGTCAATGAACTGTATCAACAACAAACAGGCAGAACCGCACGCCTGACCAGCTTACATCCCATCCGTCCGGAAAACGCTCCTGATCCATGGGAAAGGCAGGCTCTCAAGAGCTTTTCCCAGAATCCATCACAAAGTGAAGCCTACACTCAGGAAACCATAAACTCTCACGAATATATTCGAATCCTGCGCCCTATGTACGCGGTGAAATCCTGCCTCAAGTGTCACCGTAAATCCGGATACGATCTCCGTGTCAATGACCTGCGCGGTGGCATTAGTGTTACCGTTGACTTAACACCCTATAAACAGGCTATTTACCTGCAACGCCTGAAAATAAGTGGGGCATATTTTTTAGTCTGGTTTGTCGGCCTGTTTGGACTCTGGTTATGGGAACGTAAGAATTCTGAATTTATCAACAAATTACAAACTAAAAATCAACAACTACAAACCCTCCTTGATGCAGCTCCAGATCTTATCTGCATGAAAGATGGTGAGGGAAGATGGCTGGAAGCAAACAAGGTTGCCCTTGAGATATTCTCGATTCAAGACATTGAATTTAAAGGAAAAACAAACATAGAGCTTGCGGATTTTGCAGCAAAAAGGTTCCGGGAATCATTTCAATCGTGTACAGACACAGATAATCAAGCCTGGCAATGCCAACACAATGTCCGTCTTGAAGAGTTGATCACTACAGCCAATAATGGAGAACGATTTTTTGATATTATCAAGGCACCGATTTTCCACGACGATGGTTCACGACAGGGAATGATTGTTTTAGGACGGGATATTACCGACCTGAAAAAGAATGAGGCTGAAATACAACTCCTCATGTCAGCCATAGATCAAACGGCAGAAGCAATAATTATCACGGACAGGCAAGGTGTTATCCAATATGCCAATCCAGCCACTGAGCAGAACAGTGGCTACAGGCGCGCAGAACTCATCGGGCAGAAACCCTCAATTTTTAATAGTGGTCATCAGAATCAGGCCTATTACACGACCCTGTGGGAAACAATAACGGCAGGCAAGGTCTGGAGTGGCAGGATTGTTAATCGTCACAAAACAGGAGGATTATTCACTGAAGAAATGACGATTTCTCCTGTCCGTAACAACAAAGGGGAAATCGTCAACTTTGTTGCCGTCAAACAAGACATCACCAGGCAGATTGCCGTTGAAAAAGAAAAAGAACACATGGAGCAGCAATTCCGCCAGGCTCAAAAGATGGAGTCTGTGGGCAGGGTTGCAGGAGGGATTGCCCACGACCTCAATAACCTGCTCACTCCCATGCTCGGTTACAGTGAATTCCTCCTACGCCCCCAAGCTGGCCTAGAGTCACAACATACGGAAAAAATAGAGAAAATCCTCCTGGCGGGGCACAAGGCAAGAGATATAGTTCAACGGCTGCTCAGTTTCAGCAGAAAACAACCTCTAGACATACACACTCTTCAGGTCAATACGATACTCTGTGATTTTAAACAACTGCTCCGGGGAACCTTACGCGAAGACATTGGCATCGAGATGCTGCTTGCCCCTGAATCACCGTCCATTCTAGCAGATACCGGCAGACTTGAGCAGATTATCATGAATATTGCTGTCAATGCCCAGGACGCAATGAATGATGGCGGCTCACTGGTCATTGAAACCAGAATCATTGACATGGACACCACCACAGAGCACCAGGAGATATCCTGTAACTGTTCAGGAGAATACGTTGTCATAGCCTTTTCCGATACTGGCACAGGCATGAAGCCAGAGGTTCTCAACACTATTTTTGAACCTTTTTTTACCACCAAGGATAAACTTAAAGGAACAGGCCTTGGTCTTTCAACGGTGTATGGCATTGTCAAACAGCTCCACGGTGAAATATCTGTGCAAAGCGCTGCTGGTGAGGGGAGCTGTTTCTGTCTCTACTTCCCTTTAGTAGAAAGCCTTCCCCAGGAGACAGGAACACTTGAGCAACACGATAGCCTGCACACCCGCCAGACCAAATCTGTAAACATCCTGGTTGTCGAAGATGATACCCAGGTTCGGGATCTTATTGTTATGGTCTTGAAGAGGGGGGGGCTTCAGGTCATGGAAGCTGAAAATGGTTACGATGCCTTAACACAGTTTCAACAGGAATCAATTACCATTGATCTACTGCTCACTGATATCGTTATGCCCAAAATGAATGGGAAAGAACTTTACGAACAATTGTTAATCAGTGACCCAGAGCTCAGGGTTATTTTTTTATCCGGATACACTGAGGACGTTTTAGTCGAAGAGGATTTGCTTAATAACAATGTCAGATTTCTGCAAAAACCGTTTGCGATTGCTGAGTTGTCTGCTATGGTCGATCAAGCTCTCTCCTAGAGGGAAGAACTCTTGCCATGTCACTCTCCTCCCGACGCTGCTTATTCCATGATATTTTTTCCGAACAAACAATTGCGTTTGCACTTTACCCCCGCCGAAAAAATCGGGTTTGCAGCCTTGACGTTGGCCTTTCTGCTCTCTTTTACGGCTCCCCGGCTCGCACTCTCCACGCTGATCATTTTCATACTGCTCAATCTGGCAGCGCCTTTTTTTCCTCAAACAGGGTTTTTCCTTCCTGTTATCAGTCATAACCGCAACAAACACAACGCCATTGCCCTGAGTTTTGACGACGGCCCCTGCCCCGGGTCAACACCAGTTCTGCTTGACCTGCTCGACAGATATGCAATCAAGGCCACTTTTTTTGTTATTGGCAGCCAGGCAGAACGCTATCCCGAACTGATCCGCGACATTCTGGACAGAGGGCACACCATAGGCAATCACTCCTGGAACCACGACATTCTCCTCATGTTCAGGACACCTAAAACGCTGGAAAACGACATCAACAGTACCCAGCTGGCCCTTAAGCAACATGGCATACTCCCGCTGACATTCAGGCCTCCTGTGGGGATTACCGGGCCACGACTGGGAAGGATTCTGGATAGACTGGGAATGTTTACTGTGAATTTCAGCTGCCGGGCCCACGACCGAGGGAACCGCACCATAGAGGGAATGGCTGAAAGAATTCTTGGCCTGGTGAGAGGTGGAGATATTCTGCTGCTGCATGACTCCCCGCCCTACCAATCCTCAGAAGAATACTGGCAAAAAGAGCTCACCCACCTCTTTGGGCAACTGCTGTCATGCTACCGAATTATCCCACTTGCACAGCTCATCGACCGGGCTGTCATGGAAAAACTCCCCGCAGAACACCATCAATCAACTCAATAACAAGGTGTTGGCAAAGCTGATTATCGGCATTATCACCTTATCAATCAAACCGGCATAAAATAAGACGAGCAGCACAATAAAGCCATAACGCTCAAACTGGGCATACTTGCGAGCGGCATCAGGTGGCAATAACCCCATAAGTACTTTAGAGCCATCCAGTGGCGGAATGGGCAGGCAGTTGAAAACTGCAAGCATCACATTAATCCAGACAGAGGAAACCAGCATACCAAACAGCGGTTTTAAAATAAAAATCGGAATACCGTGCACCAGTAACAGTATTTTGACTAAAAGCGCGCTGACAATAGCAATACCAACATTAGCCAATGGCCCGGCAAGAGCAACAATCAGCATTCCCATGCGCGGATCTTTAAAATACCCCGGGTTCACCGGAACAGGTTTTGCCCAGCCTATTTTCATTATAAAAAACGCAATCACCCCGATTGGATCGATATGTTTAATCGGGTTCATGGTCAACCTGCCCTCATTTTTCGCAGTTGGGTCACCAAGCTTCCAGGCAACATAGCCATGGGCAAGCTCATGAAAAGTAAGCGCAAAAAGAAAGGGAGGCGCCAGAATAACCAGTTGCTGCACAAACGCATTTATATCCATATTCAGATGAACATCTCTTCGGAAAAATTTAACCCTTAACGGGGTAATACTCATATACACCAGCATAGCTGGACCATATTCGCCAGCCACAAAAAGCTATGAAAGCCAGTCACTGCGGCGTAGCACATTACCAGGTGCTGCGGCTTCCGATAAATCAGCATGGCTGAACCATAATCGCCAGCCACAAAAAACCATGAAAGCCGGTCACTGCGACGTGGCACGTTACCAGGCGCTGCGGCTTCCGATACACTCTCTACGATTAACTCTATCGCACCACGCACAGTATTGCAAACAGCTGTGCAATTACAACGAGATTTTTTATAATCTGAAATCCAAACTTTATCCAGACGATACCCCCTCGGCGTTTCTTGGCGATGACGACCATGGACGGCCAACCGCCATTACGGATAACACAGGCAGCTATACCATAACCTACAGCTATGATAATGACGGGAATATACGTACAGGCCATACTCCGCAAGGATATCTGTTTACTACTGAGTATGATACTGAAAACCGGGTACAATCAATTGAGTACACCGACAATTCCAATGTTATGGGGGAGGGAAGGTATTGGCGGGCTACTGTCCATGCGACAGAACGGGGAGGATTATTTTTACCTGTACGACGGCAAGGGCAACGTGACCACGGTTGTTGACAGCAGTCAACAGGTTGTGGCAACATACCAGCACAATGCCTTTGGCAGACTAATGAGCACAATCGGCTCACTTGAGCAACCGTTCCAGTTTTCCTCCAAGCGCTATGATGCAGGAACCGGCCTGAACTATTACGGATACCGGTTTTATGCCTCGGCAATTGAACGATGGCTGAACAGGGATTCGCGGGGTGAGGCGGAGGAATTAATTTGTATGGGGTTTGTCCGAAATGATCAGGTGAACTACATCAATCCAAATGGTCAATTTATATTCACACTAACTTTTGGAGTAACAGCATGGGCAATAGCTGGTGATGCTGCTGTAATTGGTGATATTTTGTGGGGGATACAAGACCATTCTGGCGTTCAAGCTCCCTATCAGATGGGTTAAAGAAAAAAAAATAAAAAATTCATGCGGGCATTTCATGAATTTTGTATAAACAAGAATATTCAATTTTTTCGATGTAGTTTAGTTTGTTGAGTAATACAACACATCTACCTTTATCAGTTTTACAGTTTACA
>RKSL01000115.1 GCA_008633435.1 Candidatus Desulfobulbus rimicarensis
GGGCAGAGATAAAAAAAGTACCCTCAACACACTTCAAAAAGCACAAAACTCTTATTGCATACCCTGCAAACAGGTGAATATTACAACTAAATTAATGCTTAACAAAAATGCACCCTTAGCATTTCCCTCAGACAGTTACAGCACTATACAGAAAAAGCCTATGGAAAGTCAATATTATACTCCGGGAAAGAAAAAAAGTGAGAATAACAGGAGGTTGCAAAATTCGGAGGAAAGACATATAAATGCTATTCTTTGGAAAAGTGTCAATCATCACAAAATACCGGTTCTTCATAACCCGGCCACCCATCATCAAAAAGATCCTCTTGTTCTGTCACCGGCGGGCATGGATTGTGTTGCGGTAATGTAAACTTGTTTTCCGGTGGCGGACGGGGTTGCTTCGGGATGCGCCACAGATCCAGGTGTTCAAGTATCTTTCGAATAACATCCCGATCTTTGATGAAACTGATAATCTTCATCTCTCCCTGACAATGCGGGCATTTTAATGGATCAACCTCCCATATTTTTTTGATGCACTCCCGCCAGGTCGGCGGCGGAATTTTACGGGGTTTATGTTTGGAAACATCTATGATTTCGATATCATCATCGTGTGTTTCTGCTTCTTTCTCTTCAAGCTTCTGTTTTTCTCTATCTCCCCTCATCCGGTTTGAGTACCATCCCACATACCTGACCATCTGAAAGCCCGGATTAGGGATATGTTGCGTTATTGCTGCTATGAATTCTTCGGCAGTGCATATTGAAAAATTCTTTTTATTCTTACCATGTGTCATTTTCGAGCGATACGTTACCATACCGGTATTTTCATTGTAATTGATCTTGCCGGTGGAGAATGGACTGCGGATAATATACTGGGCCAGATTGGTTATTCCAATTTCATCGTCTTTGGCAATACATACTGAATTATCCACACTGAAACCAGATGTGTGACGCCATTTCATGATCATGGTTATAAAGTCATCATCGATCAGCCCCTCCTTTTTCAGCATGGACAATACCTTTGCCCTGAACAGTTCTGCCAGAGGGCGTATTGATATTTTGGGCATCACATAAAAGATACCACTCCTGCTAAACAATCCGTCAGCTACGATAGAATGGATATGCGGATGCCATTTTGCGTAATCGCCGAATGTCTGAATGGTCATTACTGCACCACAAATACCGTCAGGAAGCCCAAGGGCTGTTCGAAAAAAGGTGCGGAGACAATCTGCTGCGCATTTCGTGAAATCCGATAATAGATTACGATTATAGAGAAAGAATTTACGCAGAATGATCGGGATACTGAAAACATACTGGCGGTGTGGAACCGGGTAAAGTATATTTTCCCGTAGCACTTCTCCGAATTGCACCACTTTCTTCGCATGGCACGATGGACAGAACCAGCGACCACGGCAGGAAAAGGCAAGCAGATATTCGTAATGACAATCGGGACAACGGACACGGGCGAATCCTTCTTTTAAATCGCCACATTTAAGGTATGCATAGACGACATCGGATATTAATTGCCGATAAAAACCATAATCCTTCTCAAACTTATCATCATAAATTTGTTCAAAGTGTTCAAAGTGATTCTGTAACAAATGGTACAACGGTGAATCCGTTGGATTCCGAGGATGATAAACTGCTGTTATGTTCTGACACGGTTCGACTTCTCCCATAAAAATGGGGAAGCATATACTGTGCCATTAAAAAATGGTATTCATGATCAGGGTGATCAACCATCATCATTCAGCCCCTCGAAAGCAATTGCTTATCACTCCAGATCCTACGGAAAGGCCGAGGAGTTTCTACACTCCTGGCTGGCAAAACGTGAAATAGCGGGAGATAAAATCACCATTGGCTCCAAATGGGGCTACACCTATACCGCAGACTGGAAAATACATGTTCCAAAAGGTAAGAAACATGAAGTAAAAGATCATTCATTGCCTGTTTTACAGGAGTTATAGGATTTCACAGTTTATTGAGAATATTTCATTAAATTTCAAGTAATTAGCCTCGCAAATCCCGTAAGACCCCACTCGGCCCTTTAAAACTCAAGACAAAAAACGCGGAAAATCAGCTCGTTGTTTACTTTTTTCTTGCATATGTAAGACCCTACTGCTATGCTCTATACATGGCTCACATACACAAAAAGATGAAAAAAGGAAGACCCTATTACTACGTGCGGGAGATCGCCCGGGTTGACGGCAAGCCCAAAGTCATTAACCAGGTATATCTGGGTTCACCTGAACGTATTATCGAAATGGCCAAGGGCGGTAAAAGTATGCCCAGGAAAATCCAGACCCAAGCCTTTGGCGCACTCTGGCTTGCAAATCTCGTTGAAAAGGAAGTAGATCTTGCCGGTATCGTGGACGGGATTGTCCCTCAGGATAGAGATGATGCACCTTCTGTGGGAGAGTACTTCCTTTATGCTGTCTATAACCGCATGATTCAGGCATGTTCAAAACGTGCAATGCCAGAATGGTACAAGCCCACAGCAATCCAGCAGATACGCCCCGTCAAAGTTGCAGAACTTAATTCACAGATGTTCTGGCTGAAATGGAATCAGGTTGAAGAACAGCAACTGCAACGGATAGCAAAAGCTTTTCTGCGGTACACCTCTGAGCTTGAGCCATCGTCTTCAGACTGTTACATGTTCGATACAAGCAATTATTATACATACATGGCGTCGGATACAGAATCTGCATTGGCGCAACGGGGAAAAAACAAAGGGGGACGCAACTGGTTACGCCAAGTGGGAGTTGCTCTCCTTGTCAGTCGGGATAAACGAATGCCGCTATATTACACGGAGTATGAGGGCAATCGACACGACTCAAAAATTTTTCTCCAAATTATGGAAGATATGTTCAGCATCATGCATGACTCTGCGGGAGAAAAAGGTGTCCTGACTGTCGTCTTTGATAAGGGGATGAACAGTGAAGGCAATATTACCGCCATTGATGGCAAAGAAGACATTAATTTTATAACCACTTACTCGCCATATTTTGCGGAACATCTCGTCCATGTTGGCCTGGATAATTTTACTGTTGTTGATACAGTGAAAAACAGAAAACTTACCCGGGAAGGAAAAGAGGATGATCGCCTGCTGGCATGGCGGACGCGGGAAGAGTACTGGGGGCGGGAGCGCACAGTCGTCGTTACATACAACCCTTTGACTGCTACAAAACAGCGTTATGCATTTCTGTTATCTGTTGCGGCGAACACTAGACGGGCACCGATAAGATCGCCCCGGATATATGCT
>RKSL01000116.1 GCA_008633435.1 Candidatus Desulfobulbus rimicarensis
TTCCACCCGGTTGCTGCTTGGCGGTCTGGCACAGAAATCCGTTCTTGATACTCTGCGTGAGGAAGGGGAAGATGTGGAGCTGGAGGATATCCGCAAACTCGGTTATGGCGGTACCTGGTGTGTCGAATCGGGTGGCCCGGAACCCGGAGTTGGCTGTGCGGGCAGGGGCATCATAACCTCAATCAATATGCTGGAATCTCTTGGTGCCTATGAGGAGAGTGAAGAACTCGATTATGCTTTCTATGACGTTCTTGGTGATGTTGTTTGTGGTGGTTTTGCCATGCCCATCCGGGATGGCAAAGCAGAGGAAATTTATATTGTTGTCTCTGGAGAGATGATGGCCATGTATGCGGCAAATAATATAAGCAAGGGCATAGTCAAGTTTGCCCAATCCGGAAAAGTACGCCTTGGCGGATTGATTTGTAACTCTCGTAAGGTGGATAACGAGCAGGAGATGATAGAAAAATTTGCTGAGAAACTGGGCACGAGAATGATCTATTTTGTGCCTCGGGACAACGATGTTCAGCGTGCTGAGATCAATAGACAGACCGTGATTGAATGGAAACCGGAAGTTCCCCAGGCGGATAAATATCGGGGGTTGGCAAAAGCTATTGATGAGAATGATACTTTTGTTGTTCCTACCCCCATGGAAATAGAAGAGCTGGAAGGGCTGCTTATGGATTTCGGATTAATGAACTGAGCCTGTTTTCATCAACAAGAACGGAGAGAAAAAAATGATAATGATCAGAGCGATTGTGAGACCGGAAAAAGCGGACGAAGTTCTTGCCTCTCTCATGGATGCAGGATTTCCTGCAGTGACCAGGTATGCAGTTGCCGGTCGGGGTAAACAGCGTGGCATAAAGATTGGTGACATTACCTACGACGAAATACCTAAGACCATGCTCATGTCTGTGGTTGGAGCAGAGGATAAGGACTTTGTCATCCAGACCATTATGGACGTGGCACGATCTGAAGGGAAAGGTGCTTTTGGAGACGGCAAGATTTTTGTCAGCGATGTTGACGAAGTGTATACCATTAGTTCCGGCTTGAAAGAGGAAACAGCACCTGCAGAGGAAGAGGTGGCGACATGAAAGAGGTGATTGCCATTGTACGTATCAACATGATGAATCAAACCAAAAAGGCGCTGACAGAAGCAGGTATTGATGCCTATTTTGCCCGAGAGGCTCAGGGGCGCGGTAAAGGATTTATAAATCCCAGGGTACTTGAGGGTGCTGAGCAGGGATATGAAGAAGCCGCATCCGTACTCGGAGAGAAAGGGAAACTGTATCCGAAACGTATGATCACTGTTGTGGTTGAAGATGATCGAGCAGGAGATGTGGTGCGAACCCTTATTGCTGCAAACCAGACAGGTATGCCCGGCGACGGCAAGATTTTTGTGTTGCCGGTTATCGATGCGATGCGTGTACGGACAGGTGAATCAGGGGCAGAAGCTATTCAATAGTGGTTGTCTTTATGCAAATGGCCTGACAGCAGTCATTACCAGTCGATTTATAGCCTAAACGAGGAGCTTTTGAAGAACATGGCAACAGCAAATGTAACAACAAAAACAATGGAGCCCGGTGACATCAAAGCGGAGCTTATAAGTAAATATCCGCCCAAGGTGGCAAGGAAACGCTCCAAACAGATACTTATCAATGAGGCACTTGAAAACCAGACCCCTGAAATTACCGCTAACGTGCGGACTATTCCCGGTATCATAACCATGCGTGGCTGTACGTATGCAGGTTGCAAAGGGGTAATCATGGGGCCGACCCGTGATATTGTCAACCTGGTGCATGGCCCCATAGGATGTAGCTTTTATGCCTGGTTGACCCGCCGGAATCAAACCGGAGCAGGGCCTGATGGCGAAAATTATATGAATTACTGCTTTTCCACAGATATGCAGGATGCGGATATAATCTTTGGCGGCGAAAAAAAGCTTACCCAGGCCATCCAGGAAATTTATGATCTGATGCATCCCAAGGCTATTGCTATCTTTGCCACCTGTCCTGTGGGATTGATTGGCGATGATATTCACACCGTTGCCCGCAACATGAAAGAAAAACTCGGCGATTGTAATGTATTTGCCTTTAGTTGTGAGGGGTACAAGGGGGTCAGTCAGTCAGCTGGTCATCATATTGCCAATAATCAGATTTTTCGTCATGTTGTCGGGGAGAATGATGAACCTAAAGAGGGCACCTATAAGATCAATCTGCTGGGTGAATATAATATCGGAGGCGACGGTTTCGAGATAGACCGGATTTTTAAAAAATGTGGCATAACCAATGTTGCCACTTTTTCGGGAAATTCGACCTATGATCAGTTTGCCTCAGCCCACCAGGCCGACCTCAATGCGGTTATGTGTCATCGGTCAATCAATTACGTTGCCGATATGCTGGAGACAAAGTTTGGTATTCCCTGGATAAAAGTAAATTTTATCGGGGCAGCAGCCACCGCAAAATCACTACGCAAAATTGCGGCGTATTTTGAAGATACGACCCTGATCGATCGGGTGGAAAAGGTAATCGCCGAGGAGATGCCCCAGGTGGAAAAAGCGATTGAGGACGTTCTGCCAAGGACAAAAGACAAAACCGCGATGCTCTTTGTCGGTGGTTCCCGCGCGCATCACTACCAGGAACTGTTTAGCGAGCTGGGCATGAAAACCATTTCAGCAGGTTATGAATTCGCCCATCGTGACGATTACGAGGGCCGGCAGGTGATCCCATATCTCAAGGTGGACGCAGACAGCAGGAATATTGAAGAGATTGAGGTTGAGGCCGACGAAACCAGGTACCGTCCCCGAAAAAATGGAGAAGA
This sequence comes from Candidatus Desulfobulbus rimicarensis, assembly GCA_008633435.1. Taxonomy (GTDB): domain Bacteria; phylum Desulfobacterota; class Desulfobulbia; order Desulfobulbales; family Desulfobulbaceae; genus Desulfobulbus_C; species Desulfobulbus_C rimicarensis. The sequence goes on from RKSL01000116.1 coordinate 2,818, forward strand.
AATAGAGGCCCTGGAAGGAGCAGGCGTTCAATTTAAACATTATGACGGTCTTGTTGCCGACATGGAAAAAGACACTCTGGTTATTGATGATCTCAACCAGTATGAGGCTGAGAAGCTCGTGGAGTTGATGAAGCCAGATCTTTTCTGCGCCGGGATCAAGGAAAAATACTCGATCCAGAAACTGGGTGTTCCCATGAAGCAGTTGCATAGTTATGACTCTGGTGGCCCGTATGCCGGTTTTAAAGGGGCGGTTAATTTTTATCAGGAGATCGACCGATTGGTAAACAGCCGGGTCTGGAGCTATATGAAAGCACCCTGGCAGGAAAACCCGCAGCTTTCGGCAGCCTATGCCTGGGGGTGAAACGGGAACTATTTCTACTGGTAAACAACTACGTTTTTTGATTATTTGATAACTCAGCAAGAGGCAGACCATGTTATTACGACATACACCAACAGCAGTAGCAGAACGCAAGTCCGTTACCATTAATCCGGCCAAAACCTGCCAGCCTGTGGGAGCCATGTATGCAGCTTTGGGGATCCATGGCTGCCTGCCGCACAGTCATGGTTCCCAAGGTTGTTGTGCCTACCATAGATCTGTATTGACCCGGCATTATAAAGAGCCGATATCCGCGGCTACCAGTTCTTTTACCGAGGGTGCCTCTGTCTTTGGCGGTCAGGCAAACCTGGTGCAGGCCTTTAATAATATCTTTTCTGTTTATGATCCTGAAGTTGTTGCCGTACATACTACGTGTCTTTCAGAGACTATTGGCGACGACCTTCCTCAAATACGTAAGAAGGCTTTTGAAGAGGGAAAGATCCCGGAGGGGAAATATGTAATTTGCGCCTCCACGCCCAGCTATGTCGGTTCCCATGTCACCGGTTTTTCAAATATGGTCAAGGCCATGGTCGAATTTTCGGAATCCACAGGCAAGAAGAACGGCAAGGTAAATATCATCCCCGGCTGGGTGGAACCTTGCGACATGGAAGAAATAAAGCGGATTACCTCCCTGCTTGGCCTCTCCTGTATTGTCTTTCCTGATACTTCCGGGGTTCTCAATGCTCCTCTTACCGGAGAGTACAAAATGTTTCCCGATGGTGGAACAACCATGGAGGAACTGAAGGCAACCGGTGATGCAGTCGGAACACTTGCCCTGGGTGAGTGGTGTTCTGGAGATGCTGCCCGTCGGCTTGATAAAGAACATAAGGTGCCTTGTACTGTGCTGGATATGCCCTTTGGTCTTCAGGCCACAGATCGGTTTGTCGATGCGCTGCGTAAGATCGGCGGGGTGCATGTGCCTGAGGAGTTGGTTGTTGAACGAGGACAGCTGGTGGATTTGATCAGTGATATGCACCAGTATTTTTATGGCAAAAAAATTGCCCTTGCCGGTGATCCGGATCAGGTCATTGCCATGACGGAGTTTCTTGTTTCCATAGATATGAAGCCGGTGCATATCGTGACCGGAACTCCTGGTAAAAAATTTGAAAAACGAATCCGGGAGATAACTGCCGACATGGATTGCGAGGTGAATGTCCGGGCCAAAGGAGATCTGTTTTTATTGCATCAATGGATAAAAAACGAACCGGTAGATCTTCTCATCTGCAACACCTATGGCAAATACATTGCCCGCGACGAGGATATTCCTCTTGTTCGCTGGGGATTTCCTATTCTTGATCGTCAGGGGCATCAATATTTTTCAACGATTGGCTATCGGGGTGGGCTTAGACTCCTTGAAAAGATGCTTAATGCTTTACTGGATCGCAAAGACAGGGACGATCCCGAGACAAAGTTTGAGCTGGTACTCTGATAGGATGATACTGAAAGGGGAACAACGATGGCATCACTCAAAATTTTCGAACAAGCAGTAACGCCTCGGGTGGCAGAGAATGAGATTTGTTTGAAACTGCCCGTGGCTCGTCGATCAAACTGGAAACCCCGCTTTGTCGGCAACAATCCTCCAGAACCGGTCATCAGTCGTCAGCAGGCGGTGTTTTGGCTGGCTGACAGGCAGAGGCGGGGGGAAAGTATCCGTACAGTTTGTCTGGAGGGCCCCGGTGATGTGCTGGCAGAACCCGAATTATTGCTGGCCTGCCTGGATGAACTGGCTGTTCGTTTTCCTGATCAGCTCAGGGCAATTACAACTCTTGGTCTAGGCGTTGATCGGTGGGCGGATGAGCTTGTTGGAAGAGGTGTTTCACGGGTTAATCTGCTGGTCGATACCGTGACCGCCGAGATAGCCCGTAAAATTTATGCATGGATTCGTCCCGGCAGGAGAACAGTTGCCCTGCCAGAGGCAGTGCAGATGCTTCTTGAACATCAGTTGCTGGCAATTAAGTGCTTGAGGCAGAGGGATGTCACAGTTCATGTCCGTACCACTGTCTATCCTGGGGTTAACGACAGCCATATTGATGTGCTGGCTCGGGTAATGGCATCAAATAAGGTGACTTCCATCTCCCTGCATCCGTTTATCGCCGGGCCGGAAACCGGCAGTGATGACCAGGTGTCAGGTATGATTAATTCCTGTACTGCCGAAGAATTATTGGCCGCACGTACAACGGCGGCAAAATACCTTCAGGTCGTTGAAGAGTCCCTGGAGACAATCATCCCTTCGGAAAGCTGTTTCGAAGGGAAAAACGTACTGCCGACCCCTACCCGGGAACGGCCTAATATAGCAGTTACCAGCTCCAATGGCATGGATGTGGATCTTCATCTCGGCCAGGCGACACGTTTTCTTATCTATGGGCCAAGAGGTGATGGGGTACCCTGTCTTCTCGGCGCTCGGACGACACCGGAGACAGTTCAGGGTGCAACACGGTGGCAGACACTTGCCCGGGAATGTCTGCATGACTGTTTTCTGGTGCTGGTGGCCGATGCCGGAGCAAATCCGAAAAAGGAGCTGGCAGGACAAGGAGTAAAGGTCATTGCCTGTGAGGAAAACATCGAGGGTATGGTTGATGTCCTTTACGGTGGTGGCCCCAAAAAACGACAATGTACGACGACATAAGGAGAGGATCATGGCTTTGCCTGAACGGCAGATAATTGTCTGTCAGAGTTTTCGAGTGGCTGGAGACCGAAAAGGGCTCTGTCATAAACAGACCGATGGCTTTTTGCAGTATATTGAGGAAGAGATACTCGATCGTGGACTTGATTGCCTGGTCAGCGCGACCACCTGTCTGAAGCAATGTGAGCGAGGGCCGATTATGGTGATTCAGCCTGAGAACTGGTGGTTTGGTAAAGTAGATAGCGAGGATGCCATTGATGCTATCCTCGATGGTCTTGAAGACGGTGAACCTGCCAGGGAATATCTTTTGTAGGTAATGGCTTGCTATGGATGTTTCTTCGCAAATTGTCATCCGCCCGGCCTGTAACCGGGATGTTGATGTGCTGGTTTCCCTGCTTGATATACTCTTTTGTATCGAGGAGGATTTTATCTCCAATGCAACTCGCCAGCGCAAGGGTTTACTGCTGTTGCTCAATGATGAACGGAGCATTGTGCTTGTGGCGGAGAAGGGCAGAGAAATCATCGGTATGTGCACTGGACAACTTGTGATTTCAACAGCTGAGGGAGGCAATGCTGTGCTGGTTGAAGACATGGTCGTTGCTTTTGATCATCGGGGGATGGGGATTGGTCGAAAATTGGCAGAGTCAATGTTGATATGGGCTGAGGAGAAGAGGGCAACACGTCTGCAGCTGCTTGCAGACTGTACCAACAAGTCAGCCTTGGTTTTCTATGAAAAAACAGGTTGGCAGAAAACACGGCTTATCTGTTTGCGAAAAATAAGTCCGTTAAAGAAAGAGACCGGAGCATAAAAATATGAGTTCAGCCACAATGATACATGTAGATCTCAAGCCCATGCCGGAAATTTCCGGATGGGAAGAGTTCCTGGAAGAAGGCAATGCCTATTTGAAAACAGCTGTCGGAGCATTTAATCGGCGTCGTCATATTTTTACCGCTGAAATACTCTATAATATTATTGCCATGGCTATAGAAAAATTTGTCATGGCTGCTTTGATGAAGCATGGAGCCCTGCCATACAACCATACCATGGGCGATCTTGTTGAAGCGATGGAAGAGACGTTTAGTGGAGCCATCGGCGCAATGAAGGGAGAGTTGATCGCCCTTGATAAATATCAGGAAATCTGCGACCTGGAAACCTACACGATTCGGGTGCCTTCAATGGAAGAAATAGCCGAGATGCTGGCATTGGCAGGTCAGCTGCAGGAATTGGTCATCAATACCCTGATTCCCGGCAAAACCTCTGCGTAAACAGCAAACGCAATTCGTACAGTAATCCAGGCCAAAAAGAAAAGGGAAAAAATACAATGTCAAAAAAAAGTGTTGAAGATTTGTTGATTGCCGGTGGAGAAGATAAGCATTTACGTGCCCGTTACGATGTGCCTGCCACTATGGACGAGTTTGTTGTTCTGGCCGCAGGCGATGGGTATGCTTTTTCAGCAGAGGAACTGGCTCAAGTACTTAAGGAGTCGGGTGATGTCTTTGATAAACACGGTAATCCGCCTAAACGCTCTATCTGGTGGACATGACCGGGAAAGAGCTTGTCGTGCGTGGTGTCAAAAAGGATTCGGTACATTTTGTACCGAATCCTTTTTTTGTTTGGAGGGTCACTGACAAAAGTGTAGCAGTGCTTCAATAATGTCAACATTGGTACAGAGGATACGCGATCCGGTAGGAGTGATAATTATCTTGTAGTCTGTCAACACACTGAAATAGCAAGGGAAAAATATTAATTTATTGTTGGCACTGGTCTTGCGACTCCCTGGGTAACCATAAAGGTTTATCCGGAACAGAAGACAGAAACCAGAGGACAGAAGACAGAGTGAGTTTCCGCCTGCGGCTTTATCACTGCGAATCTACATTCCTGGTTTCTGTTTCATCCTTTGTTGTGTTCGGTGCGCCGGGAATGATGGTTTATCTGAAAGTCGCAGCATTTACGCACATGCCATGCCGCAGTGGCCGACTTTCATAGTTTTTTGTGGCTGGCGAATAGGGTTCAGCCATGCTGGTTTATTGGAGGATTTAGTATGGAAACAGTGGCGTTGCATGACCGGGAAGATCAGATACATATTACAGGAGAAACTCCATTAAAAATTGCCTGCAATAAAGAGAGCCTGGCTGGGGCGGTCAGTCAACGGGCCTGTGTTTTTTGTGGTTCCCGGGTTGTGCTGTATCCCATTGCTGATGCCCTGCATCTTGTTCATGGGCCAATAGGTTGTGCCGTGTATACCTGGGATATCCGGGGGGCATTATCATCCGGGCCGGAGTTGCATCGGCTTTCTTTTTCCACAGATTTACAGGAAATGGACGTTATTTTCGGTGGAGAAAAGAAGCTGCAGGCCGCTTTGACCGAACTCATTGACCGGCATGCACCCAAAGCAGCCTTTGTCTATTCCACCTGCATTGTTGGCATTATCGGGGATGATCTTGAAGCTGTTTGCAGGCACGTTGAGGAGGCAAAAGGTATTCCCGTTATTCCGGTCAAGTCTGAAGGCTTTAAAGGGAATAAGCGGGCTGGTTATAAAGCAGCCTGTGATGCCATGGCACGCCTGATCGGTACTGGAAACACCAATGGTATTTCCAGGTTTTCGCTTAATATCCTTGGCGATTTTAACCTGGCAGGAGAAATATGGATGATCCGTGATTATTACGAATCCATGGGGGTTGAGGTGGTTGCCAATATTACAGGGGACGGACGGGTGGATGATATTTGCCGTGCTCATGGTGCAGCCCTCAATGTGGTGCAATGCTCTGGTTCCACCATGCTCCTTGCCGATATGATGGAAGAACAGTACGGCATACCTTCTCTGCGAGTTTCATATTTCGGGATAGAAGATATGTCGGAGGCGCTTTACGACATTGCCCGTTTTTTTCAACAGCGTTACCCCGAGGATTCGGAGGCGGATGCGATAATGGAACGAACCAGAGCACTGGTGCAAAAAGAAGTCCGCACGCTGGTGCCGCAACTTGAAAAGTATCGACGGGATCTGGCCGGAAAAAAGGCGGCTATTTATGTAGGCGGTTCATTTAAGGCATTTTCTCTGGTCAAGGCGTTTCGTCTGGTGGATATGCAGGTTGTGCTGGTCGGTTCTCAGACAGGAACTGAAGAGGATTATCAGGAACTCGAAGCCATTACAGATCCCGGCACGGTTATAGTCGATGATTCTAATCCTCTGGAGTTAACCTCATTTCTTAAGGAAAAAGGAGTGGACGTGTTTGTCGGTGGGGTCAAAGAGCGGCCAATTGCCTATAAGCTGGGTATAGGATTTTGTGATCATAACCATGAACGAAAAGAGGCGCTTGCCGGTTTTGAAGGCATGCTGAATTTTGCCCGGGAAGTACATTCGTCAGTGATGAGTCCTGTGTGGAGGTTTGTACCTCGAAAAGACAGCAATCTCAAGGAGGAGGCGGTATGAAAAAACAACATCCAACATACACCTCTACCACAAATGCCTGCAAGTTATGCAAGCCTTTGGGAGCCTGTCTAGCCTTTAAAGGCATTGAAGGGACAGTTCCTTATCTACACGGTTCTCAGGGATGTGCCACGTATATGCGACGTTATATCATAAGTCACTACAACGAACCCGTTGACATCGCCTCGTCGTCACTCTCGGAAAAACATGCTGTTTATGGAGGCGGCCCTAATCTGAAAATGGGATTGACCAATGTGACTGAAAAATATCAACCTGATATGATTGGCATTGCCACCACCTGTTTGACGGAAACCATAGGTGATGATGTGGGCATGTATCTTGACGAATATCAGCGTGAGTGTGGCAAAGCAAACAACCTGCCCGGTTTTGTCAACGTTTCAACTCCCAGTTATTCAGGGACCCATATGGAAGGTTTTCATGGCGCAATCCATCAGGTGATTTCCCAGCGCAGTAAGGGTGGCACCGCCACGTCAACCGTGAATTTACTGCCCGGATTCGTTTCTTCGGCCGACTATCGGTTATTGCATGAAATAATGGGTGATTTCGGGCTTGACTGCACTATGCTGCCTGACCTTTCGGCAACCATGGATGGCCCTGTCAGGGATACGTATGAAAAGATTGCTGCTGGTGGAACTCCTCTTGCGGCCATTACGACCATGGGCCAAGCCTGCGCGACACTGGAATTCGGAAGAACCCTGAGGGACATCCATAGCGGTGGCCATTACCTTCAGGAAACTTTTGGCGTCTCCCTTCATCGTCTGGGCCTACCCATTGGTGTAGAGGAAACCGACAAGTTTTTTCAACAGCTCCAGACCCTGAGTGGTAGGGATATTCCGGCTAAATACCAGGCCCAGAGGGGACGCTTGATTGATGCCTATATCGACGGGCACAAGTATGTTTTTGGAAAAAAAGCCATTGTCTATGGTGAGGAAGATCTGGTTGTCGGTATGTGTGCTTTGTTGGCAGAAATTGGTGTTTTCCCGGTGCTCTGCGCCTCAGGGGCCACTTCAGGAAAATTAGCGGATGCGATTGCCGCCGTGACCGCAGACATTCTTCCCAGGCAACCGATCATTCACGAAGGCATGGATTTTTTTGAAATCAGCGAATTGTCCAGAAGCCTCGCCCCTGATCTTCTTGTCGGTCATTCCAAGGGGTATCCTCTGGCTCGCAAACTCGATATTCCGCTTGTCCGGGTCGGCTTTCCCATTCATGACCGGGTGGGGGGGCAGCGTATCCTGCACCTCGGGTACAGCGGGGCCCAACATCTGTTTGATACTATAACCAATGCTCTAGTGGAAAAGAAACAGGCCGATTCCGAAGTCGGATATGCGTATATGTAGCTTCGCCAACCTTGGGATTCTATTCGATACAACCATTTCAGGAGAAGAAAATGACAAAACAAACAACGTCTGTTGTCGATTATCGCCGTCATCCATGTTTTAATCCGAAGGTTAAAGGTAAATGTGGCCGGGTGCATCTGCCGGTTGCGCCAGCATGTAATATTCAGTGTAATTATTGTAATCGTAAATATGATTGTGTGAACGAGTCGCGTCCTGGAGTGACCAGTACCGTTCTTACCCCGGAGCAGGCTCTATTCTATATGGGTAAGGTGTTGGAAAAAGAGCCGCGTATTACTGTTGCCGGTATTGCTGGCCCCGGAGATCCTTTTGCCAATGCAGATAAAACATTGGAGACCATGCAGCTGATACGCAGAGATTTTCCTCATATTCTGTTATGTCTGGCTTCAAACGGATTAAATCTCGAAACCCATGTTCCGGAACTTGCCGAAATTGGTGTGTCGCATGTTACGGTAACGGTAAATGCTGTTGATCCGCAAATATCGGAAAACATCTATGCCTGGGTTCGTGACGGCAGTAGAGTTTATCATGGTCTCCAGGGAGCGGAACTTCTGCTGGACAGGCAGCTTGGGAGTATCAAGGCGTTAAAAAAGTTTGGAATAACGGTTAAAATAAACACTATCGTTATCCCCGGTATCAATGATCATCATGTAATGGATGTTGCCGCTGCAATGAAAAAGCTTGGGGTGGATCTGCTTAACTGTATGGCCATGTTGCCCAATAAAGATACTGTTTTTGAAAATGTTACAGAGCCTGGAAAAGCTGAAATGGCAGCTCTTCGCAACCAGGCAGAACAATACTTGCCCCAGATGCGTCATTGCACTCGATGCCGGGCAGATGCTGTCGGGTTGCTCAATGAGGACAGAACAGAAGAGATGCGTAGTTGTTTGTCATCATGCTCCAGGTTGCCCGCCTATACAGAGGCAAAGCGGCCTTATGTTGCAGTAGCCACGCAGGAGGGGGTGTTGGTTAATCAACACCTGGGGGAAGCCATCCGGTTTCAGATATGGCAGCAGGACAACGAAGGTTTCAGTCTGGTGGAAGAACGTCCAGCCCCCCCACCGGGTAGAGGCGGACAGCGCTGGCTGAATATGAGTCGCATACTTGAAGACTGCCGGGCGGTCATTGTTAGTGATATCGGTGATGCGCCTCAGGCAGCATTACAAAAAATGGGGCTAAGGGCGGTGATAATGAGCGGGTTTATTGAAGAAGGCCTGAAGGCTGTCTATTCAGGAAAAGGCATCGCCGGCTTGCAGGGCAGGATGCGCAAATGTACCACCAAAGGTGTATGTGCCGGGGATGGAGGCGGTTGCGGTTGAGTGTAGAGCGGTAAACCGTTGCTGCTATGTGGGACGCATCGCTGATGGGCCGGTTGACGACATTACATTGATTCCGGCCTCACAGTATTTGCACTGCTGCCGACTGTCATTGTTGCGTGTTAAATTGCAATCGTGCAGTTTGCTCAAGGTATTCGGGCGGGTTAAAGGGGTGTCTGTCCCATGTGTTTTTGTAATCGTTGACCAGCATCCCTGCTACGTTCGATCAGGT
>RKSL01000016.1 GCA_008633435.1 Candidatus Desulfobulbus rimicarensis
GTGCGACCTATTATCATGGATAACACAGGTGAGGTAGGTCTGTAGCGGGGTATCTCTCCTCTCCCCTCCCCCATATTATATGGTTAGTTTCATGGGTATCTTCTGTGTGTATAAAAAAAATTGTCTTTTCAAGTGCAGATTGCATGCGGTGCCGTCACATTCAGTGCTGATTTTTGATTATCTTTTAACTGCAGTGTTGTTGTAATTATGTCTGTAAAAAACAACAGTTCTGATGTGCCGGCGATCGAGTTTATTGACGTTGTCAAATCCTTTGGTGAACGTGCTCAAAAACATACAGTTTTGCACGGCATCAGTTTTACTGTGCCTCGTGGTCAGACAACGGTTATTGCCGGAGGAAGCGGGCAGGGAAAAAGTGTTACCTTAAAACTTATTCTTGGCCTGTTAAGGGCAGATAGCGGCCAGGTGCTTGTTGATGGCCAGGACGTCACTAAAATGCGACAGAAGCAACTTCGTTTGCTACGGATGCGATTTGGTGTTCTTTTTCAGGGATCAGCTCTTTTTGATTCGCTTTCTGTTTATGAAAATGTAGCCTTGCCTATTAGAGAACGGACAAAATTTTCTGAACAGGAAATCCGGGAACAGGTAATGTCTACCCTTGCCCAGCTTGAGCTGACCGGTCATGAAGAAAAATTTCCGGCACAGCTCAGCGGAGGAATGAAAAAAAGAGTAGGGCTGGCTCGTGCTTTGCAACTCAATCCTGAAATCGTCCTGTTTGACGAACCTACTACAGGTCTTGATCCAGTGATGACCCAGGAAATTTATCAGCTCTTTGAAAGAATGCAAAAAAAGCTTGGCTATACGGCTGTCATTGTCAGTCACGATATTCCCAAGGTTTTTGAGATTGCCGACCAGATTATTCTGCTGAACAAAGGAGAAGTCGATGTGTTTACCAGTGTTGAGCAGATTAAGGATTCACAGAAACCTTATATTCGTGAATTCGCAGAGATGACAATGGGCAGTCTTTTTGATGCTGATAAACCAGCATAGCTGAGCCTGGTCTGGCAGTCATAACAGAGAGTACGACTTTGCTGCATTACACTCTTACTGATGCTGCTAAGCCAATTTCTGGTAAAAGAGGTTGTTAATGGAAAAGGAGTGATTACCCTTTGATTACAGGGAGTCATTGACGATTGTATGAGCTGTGTGCAGTATGGAGAAGCAATGAAGAATTCTCAGTTGGAAATTGTTGTCGGTATATTTTTGGTACTTGGTTTTTTGGCGTTTGGCTGGCTTGCCATGCAACTGGGAGAGGTTCCATGGCTGACCGGAACCACGACATACACCGTGTATGCTGATTTTGATAATATATCAGGTATTAAATCAGGTGCTGAGGTTCAGATTTCAGGAGTAACTGTAGGCTCTGTGACGAATCTTGTTCTCAATGAATATGACCAGGCACGGGCTGAACTGCAAATTGATAAGCAAATCAAATTACCAAAAGATTCTATTGCCTCGGTTAAATCCCAGGGAATAATTGGTGATAAGCTTATTCAGATATCTTTAGGTGGAGATGAAGAGTTGTACAAACCCGGAGAAGTCATTGTTGATACAGAATCTTCTGTTGATCTTGAATCATTAATATCTAAATTTGCCTTTGGTGGCGTGAAATAGTTTTTATGAAGTATAGACAATTTTTTTGTAGTGTTGCCCTTGCTGCTGTTCTGGTAACAACTGGTCTGAGTTACGCGGCTCCTGCCATAGCAGCCCAGGATGACAGCACCGTTGATTTTCTTGATGATGCCTTTTATGACAACGAGCCGGATGTAGCTGATATTGGAGATCCGCTGGAACCGTTTAACAGGGCAATGTTTCAATTTAACGATGTGGCATATACCTGGGTGTTTAATCCGGTTGCTACCGGGTATAGTTATGTCGTCCCGGCAGATATCAGGGGCGCAGTCGATAATTTTTTTAATAATCTGCGCGAACCCCTGCGTTTTGTCAATACACTGCTTCAGGGACGGTTTGCAGACTCCGGAACAGTATTGACCCGGTTTGTGATTAATACCATTGGAGGAGTTGGCGGCCTGGGAGATCCTGCCGGTCGTGGGCTGGGATATGGCCCTGTTTATGCTACGCTTGGCGAAACTCTGGCTGTATGGGGGGTGAATGATGGATTGTATCTGGTCGTTCCCTTTTTCGGCCCATCAACCCTGCGTGATTTTTCAGGTGATGTTGTCGAGAGTATTGCCATGACCACCTATTACCGGATGGCTGATCTGGATAGCTGGGAAGAGGCTGCTGCTATTTATCTCTTTAAACAGCAGAATAGGCTGTCACTGCATCTGGGCGAATATGAGGATATGAAAAAATTGAGTTTTGACCCCTATGTTGCTTTACGAAACGGCTATTTTCAACACAGGAAACAGCTCAGAAATCACGAAGTAGAATAAATAACGACACTCCGGCTGCACTTGCGGCCTGTAGGATAATGAGGTGCTGAGATGAAACGTTTTTTTACATATTATCGACATGCTTTACTGATGGTACTTGTTGCTCTTTTGATGCCCGTATCTGCTTCCTACGCTATGCCTGATCCTACAGAACAGATGAAGCCTTTTCTGGAAAAGCTTGTTGCAGAACTGAAAAAAGAAGATTTTAAATCCGGAAAGTCGTGTGATCAGTGTAAGCGTATTGTTGCTCTTGCCTCTGAACATTTTGATTATTATGAAATGTCCAAACGAGTCATGGGCAAGTCGTGGCGTCGACTGACAACAGAGCAGAAAGATCAATTTGTGAACCTGTTTACCAAATTACTGCAGTATGCGTACGTTGGTAAAGTTGAAGATTATGTTGATAAAAAAATTACCTTTAAAAGTCAGCGGATCAAAGGTAAGCGAGCTGAAGTAAAGACCTTGCTGGTAGACGCTAACAAAACCATTCCTGTCTCCTATATTATGCTGTTAAAGGATGATAAATGGATGGCCTACGATATCGTTGTAGAAAATGTCAGCCTTGTGCGTAACTACATGGAACAAATACGTTCCATTATGCGCAATGAAAAATTTGAAGGCCTGATCACCCAGTTGAAAAAGAAGATCAGGACTCTTGAAGAAGAGAGAAATAAGGAACAGTCTCAGGTTGTCAACAAACAGGAAACATCCTCTACCGCTATCAATGTACAACCATCAGCCACTTTGTAGTTGTAGAAAAAAAAGTAACAGAGCATAGCTCACCGAGGAAAAGCCGGTGGCCATGACGACAATGGCTCCGGCCAGTTCTTCATCCCCTCCCATTTTACTTGCCATTATATAGGTCGCAACTGCTGTTGGCGCTCCAGCCATCAGCAGGCCAATGGCAAAATCCATTTCCGAAATTTTGAGAATACTCATGTATATTGCCGTACAAAATGGCAGAATGAGCAACTTTATGGCGGTTGCCAGGGCCGCCTTGACAAGATCGCCTTTGAGCTTTTGCAGAGAAAAACTCTCGCCTATGGCAAGAAGGGCAAGAGGTAAGGTCATGGCGGTGATTATTGCCAGTGAACGTTCAATTATTGCAGGTAAGGGGAGAGAAAAATAACTCCAGATAATGCCAGCCAGAGAGGAAATAATGAGTGGATTACACAGCATTTCCTGAAAAATTCCCGGTAAACTGTTGCTCTGCTTTTTAGGCAGGGTAAGGGCAAGGATGGCAAAAATGTTGAGTACCGGCACCAGAAAACCAAGCAGCACACCAGCTTTAGTCAGCCCGCTATCTCCGTAGGCATTGTAAACAATTGCCAGCCCGATATAGGCAAGATTGCCCCTGAACGATCCCTGACAGAACACACCATGCACAGGTGCAGAATATCCTGAAAAATAGCCAATCAGGTAGGATAATGCAAAACAGGTGGCCACTCCACAGCTGGTTGCAACAACAAGCATGAAATTCACATTGCTTGAAAAATCTGCAGTGCTTATTTTATAGAAAAGAAGAAGCGGCAGGCAGACATAAAAAACCAGCCCGTTAACCTGCTGGAAAAATGATCTGTCCAACAAGCCTGTCCGGCGCAAGCCATAGCCCAAACCAATAATAATAAAAACCGGCAGGACAATCTCTATAACATTGAGCATGACAAATATAGCCTTTCCATTGTATTCTCATGTTGCCCTTCGCGCCACAAGACTGCTCAAGGGACAGAAATAAAAAACATGTTAGCATATTGGAAAGGGAAATATCATGAAAGAAATTCGAGTGAGCGAAAAACAGCATAATTCAAAAATGTGTTTTGCCTGTGGACTGGCCAATCAGTTTGGTTTGCACAGCCGATTTTACGAGCTGGAAACAGGTGAGTTACTGGCAATGTTCAAGCCCGCTGACGAGCATCAGGGATATCCCGGTCGTCTCCATGGCGGCCTGGCTGCAACAATTCTTGATGAAACCATTGGTCGGGCAATTATGATGACCAGTTCAGATAGTATCTGGGGGGTAACAGTAGAGTTTTCCATGCGTTTACGCAAGCCCATTCCTCTTGACAGTGAAGTGCGGGTCATCTCGAGAATAACCAGTGAAAATAAGCGTTTTTTTGAAGGGAGCGGGGAAATTCTCCTCAATAACGGTGATGTTGCAGTTTCAGGTAAGGGACGCTATCTGAAAATGGATATCAGCAAAATTGCTGATTTTGACACCGAAGAACAGCAGTGGCACGTTGTTCACTCACCTGATGATCCAACGACAGTTCTTCTGTAATTTCCGCCACCTCCTCTGGTTTCTTTGACTTTGTCATTACCACCCTTGAGGATACTGTTTGTTTTTTAGGAGATCTTTGTGCAGACCCAAAACACCACGGCGCCATATATTTCCATGCTGCTGGCTATTGTCGCCTGCCTGCTCTGGTCCACCGCGTTTGTGGGCGTGAAGATCGGTCTTCGCTACACCGATCCGCTTTCCTTTGCCGGCATAAGGTTTATGCTGGCCGGAGTACTGCTTGTGCCGCTCTGGTGGAAAAATCAGATGCCTTTGTCTCTGCTCAGGGATAATTGGCGAGCTGTTGTGATGGTCAGTTTTTTCCAGACATTTCTGGTGTATGGGTTGTTTTACTATGGCATGACCATGGTTTCCGGTGCATTGGCTGCAATTCTCATTGGTGCATCGCCTCTCACAGCAGCCATGGTCTCCCATTTCAGCAGGGGGAGTGATACAATCACCCCCTCTAAGATGATCAGCCTGCTCATCGGCATGGCTGGGGTGGCCTTGATAACACTTGGCAGCAAGCCGTGGGTGTCACCTTCCGGGCTGCGGGAGTTTTTTGGTATCATTCTGCTCTTTTTATGTACTATTTCAAGCGGCCTGGGCAATGTGCTGGTGGCAAGAGAACAGACAAGTCTTGAGCCGGTGCAGTTGAATTCTCTGCAGATGTTTCTGGGCGGATTGTTTCTGCTCCTGGTTTCAAGCATCTTTCATGGTTTGCCCGATCTGCATCTCCCCCTTATTTTTTATGTGACTCTGCTCTGGCTCTCCATCATTTCTGCGGTGTCGTTTACGCTCTGGTTTATATTGCTGCAACGACCGGAAATTACCGTTTCGAGTCTGAATCTCTGGAAATTTATTATTCCGGTTTTTGGCGCTCTGTTCAGCTGGTTTTTTCTCCCGGACGAATCACCAACTTTGGTGGCAGTAGTGGGGATGCTATGTACGGCTGTTGCCATTGTACTCTACTCGATGGCTGACAGATTTTCTTTTTCCACGCCCCCTTGAAGCAAAGCGCATCAAATCAGATAAACCAGCATGGTTGGACCATATTCGCCAGCCACAAAAGCTATGAAAGTCGGTCACTGCGGTGGGGATTGTGCAGCGTCATCAAGCAGACTCTTTCACCCCAAGAATGTCAGTGACAAAGGCTCTTATCTCTTTTCCACTCAGGAAAATGCCGCTTAAGCGCTGTTCACCCGCTTGCAGAGTTGGAATCATTCGTATCCCCTGTTGCAGGCTTTGTACCGGGCTGGAGAGAATATCAACTTTTTTGATTTCAAGTTGAGGGAATTCTTTGGCCAACTTGGTCAGCTCACGGCCAACCAGCATACAACGGGGTCAAATGCTTGATTTATAGAAGGTAAGTGTGGTGTTTTCCGGTGCCATGTTGCGCTCCATAATGGTGTGTTCAGCCATGGTGTTTGTTCTTCTTTGGAAGCAGGAAAAACAAAGCTGTCTCCTGCATGGATTGTCATTGACTTGTCAGGGTAAACCAAATAGATCAGAAAGGAAGAATTATTTATTTATTGTAATGACATCGCATAAACATATTACCATAGTTACCGATTCCAGTCTGCTGGATCATGACACCGGTGGCGGGGATCATCCCGAGGTTCCCGCACGTCTTACCAGTATCAAAGAATATCTTTCGGCAAGTTCAGTTTTTTCGAAAATTCAATATGTTACCCCAGATCCGGCAACCCGGGGACAGATAACTTCTTTTCATACCGAATCCTGGCTGTTTCGTTTTGAAGAATCAGTGTTATCAGGGAAAACGTATATTGATCATCCTGATAACCAGATAGGCTATGAATCTTTTGAGCTGGCCATGCTGTCTGCTGGTACAGGTATCAGCGCCATTGATTTGCTGGAGCAAGGTGAGACAGAGTGCGTTTTTTGTCTGACCAGACCCCCAGGGCATCATGCCGAAGCCAACATGCCCCTGGGGTTTTGTTTTTTTAATAATTGTGTCATTGCTGCCCGATACTGGCAGAGCCTTGGCAGCCAGCGGGTCTGTATTTTTGATTTTGATGCCCACCACGGTAATGGTATTCAGAGTGCCTTTGAGCACGAAACTGACACTCTGTATATTTCCATTCACGAACATCCCAGCTTCAGCTATCCCGGCACTGGATGGGCTGAAGAACATGGCCAGGGAGCAGGTACAGGCACAATCCTGAACCTGCCGGTAAATCCTGGCACAGGGGATGAGCAGGTGATCGCATTGCTTGACGGGCCAGTGCTTGAGCTGCTGGAATCGTTCAAACCTGAGGCCTTTATCATTGCTGCGGGTTTTGATGGCCATGGAGAAGATGATATGTCGGGGCTTGCTTATTCAACAAATCTATACAGAAATATTGGATCACGGATAAAGCAGTGGGAGAAGCAGTTTTGTCCGGGACATGTGGTTTCTCTGCTTGAAGGCGGCTATGCATTGACGGCTCTTGCCCCGAGTGTGGAAGCCTATCTTGACGGTCTGAGTTGACTGTCGGTTTATAACTTATCAGCCTGGCAGGAACAGTTTGGCCAGCTGCAACAGGACTGTTACCCGGCAGGTGACAGCAACAGGTAAAAAAATGTTTGTTTATTATTATATGACCCCGGAACCTGTAACTATTACCAGTGAGAGTACAGTTTCTGAAGCAACGGATATCATCAACAGGCATGGCTTTCGCCATCTTCCAGTGGTGGATGAGCAGATGGTGCTGCAGGGAATGGTGACAGACCGGGATTTACGTTCTGTCTGTCCGTCAACCATTCTTGATCCTGGCGAACGTAAGAATATTCTTGCCCGGGTCAGCAGGAGTTTTGTGCTGGATATTATGTCGAAGGATTTTTTTCAGCTCCAGGCATCAGCAACCATTGATGATGCCCTGCAGCTGTTCACAAACCATCGCATTGGTACCTTGCCCGTGGTGAACAGGCAGCAGCAGGTTGTGGGGATTTTTTCCTTAAACGATATGATGGCAGCCTACCAGAAGCTCTTTGGTCTTGGCGAAAGAGGATCAATGTTGATTGCCATAAAGGATAGCGGTAAAGAGGGGATTCTTGGCGTGCTGGCAAAAGGTCTTGATGAACAGGCAATCGAATGCAGTCGCCTGATTCGTTCTCCGGGGAGACCCGGACATGAACCGGCAGCCATTTATCTGCGGGTGAATACCTGTAATGCCTCCCTGGTACACCGGGTGGTTGAACAGGCAGGTCTTTGCCTGCTTTCACCAAAAAATCCAGCAGATGGAGGGAATGCGTAATGCTTGAAAAACTCTTTGCACCTAAGTCTGTTGCGGTGATTGGCGCATCCCGAACTCCGGGAAAAGTCGGTTATGATATTGTCAATAATCTGGTCGAAAGCGGTTTTGCAGGAACTGTTATCCCGGTCAATCCTGCAGGTGGAGACCTTTTGGGATTGCCGGTTTATACAACACTTTCCAAATTTCCTCATTCCATTGATCTGGTTGTCATTGTTCTGCCTGCTCATCTTGTCTGTCAGGCGGCAAAGGATGCAGTGGCGAAAAAAGCAGGGGCCGTGGTGGTGATAAGTGCAGGGTTTCGGGAGATTGGCGAGCAGGGCAGGAAGATGGAAAAGGAACTTGCCGGGATTGTTCGTACCGGCGGCGCAAGACTGCTTGGCCCCAACTGCCTGGGGCTGATTGATGTTGCAAATAAACTCAATGCCTCGTTTGCCGGCAGGTTGCCGGCTCAGGGAACCATTGCGGTTTTTTCCCAGTCAGGAGCTTTATGTACAGCAATGCTTGATATGGCAGCGGGCAGGCATCTGGGACTTTCCAAGCTGGTTTCTATCGGCAATAAGGCCGATATTTCCGAAGTGGATATCTTAAAAGCTCTGGCAAGGGATGAACAAACCGCAGTCATTGTCGGGTATCTTGAAGATATCAGTTCAGGTAATCAGTTTGTCAAAGCCGCTGAAGAGGCCAGCAATGCTAAACCTGTGATCATTTTAAAATCAGGAACCACTGCTGCCGGGCAAAAAGCGGCAGCCAGCCATACCGGCGTGCTCGCCGGAGCTGAAACCGCTTATGGCGCAGCCTTTAAACGCTCGGGTGTCTGCCGGGCCGATACCTTTGAGGCGTTGTATGATTTTGCCACAGCCTTTGCCATGCAGCCTGTGCTTACAGGCAACAGAATCCTGATCATCACCAATGCCGGTGGCCCTGGTACCATGGCTGCAGATGCTGTGGAAAAAACAGGTTTGCAGGTGGCTGAACTTGACCGCAATATTGCCACTTCCCTGCGGGGGAACCTGCCCGCAGCAGCCTCTGTGGGTAACCCTATTGACGTGCTTGGCGATGCCGATCCCAGTCGTTACGTGGCGGCTTTGCAGGCTGCTCAGGAAGATGACGCAGTGGATGGCATTCTGGTGCTGCTTACTCCCCAGGCCATGACAAAACCTGCGGAAACAGCACGCGCAATTGCTGAAAATCTTGATGGCAAAAAACCGGTGCTCGCCTCATTTATGGGGGGCAGCGATGTCCTGCCGGGCAGACGTGAACTGGCTGCTGCCGGACTCCCGGATTACGAATCTCCTGAGCGGGCAGTGGCAGCCCTTAAAGCCATGTATGATTATGGAGTCTGGAAAAAACGTCCTGAACGGCTGGTTACTCGGTTTCCTGTGAATCGTCGCCGGGTTGAACGGATTATCAGCCGCAGGCAGCGCACGAACAGGCTTCAGCTTGGTGAGGTGAAGAGTAAAGATATTCTGCGTGCCTACGGGTTTCACACCATGGAGGGGAGGCTGGCATCCTCAGTTGATGAAGCAGCCGAAATTGCCCGGTTTATCGGCTTTCCCGTGGCCATGAAAGTGGTGTCGCCCAATATTATCCACAAGACCGATCTGGGTGGGGTCAAGCTGAACCTTGCCTCTTCACAGGAGGTTGAAGACGCCTACGAGTTGATGATGCTGCGTATTCTCAGGCATGTTCCGGATGCTATTATTGAGGGGATTTATGTGGAAAAGATGGCAGACCACGGCCTTGAAGTGATTATCGGCATGACCCGTGACCCACAGTTTGGCCCCATGCTTATGTTTGGGCTGGGCGGGATTTTTGTTGAGGTCATGAAAGATGTCACCTTTCACCTGGCACCGATCACCGAAGAAGAGGCCATTCAAATGCTCAAATCCACCCGTTCCTATGCCATGCTTAAAGGCAAACGGGGCAGCAAGCAGGTGGACATCCATGCGCTTGCCGGGGCATTGCAGAGAATCTCTCAACTGACCACAGATTTTCCTCAAATTATGGAACTGGATATCAACCCGCTCATTGTGGGTGAAATCGGCAGTGATCCCGTGGTGGCTGATGCCAGGATGACCTTTTCCCCGCTTCCTGATAGCAGGTAAATGGCACGGCGTTCATGCTTGATGAAAGTGGACGTAAAACGTAAAACGAAAAAGTACGAACAAAAAGGCGTATTTTTCAAGAGATTCTTCATATCAGCACAGAGATTGGCATGCAATACAACGAAAACTGGCAGGAACAGTATAAAGATCTGGTAACATCACCGACTAAGGCTCTGGCCAATGTCCGGCCTGGACAGCGTGTTTTTGTGGGAACAGGTTGTGGCGCGCCGGTTGAGCTTTTAGATGCATTGACATCACGTGCAGGAGAGCTTGCCGATGTGGAAATTATCCAGCTTTTCACCAAGGGCGATGCGCCCTATGCTGATAAAAAAATGGCTGAGTGTTTTACCATTAATTCGTTTTTTATCGGCTCCAATGTTCGGGATATGATCCAGGAGGGGCTGGGCGATTACACCCCGGTGCTGCTCTCTGATATTCCGGTACTTTTTAATTCGGGCCGTCTTCCCCTGGATGTTGCTCTGATCCAGGTGACCCCACCGGATATGCGCGGGAAAGTGAGTCTTGGTATCTCTGTTGATGTGGTGCGCAGCGCAACGGAAAACGCATCCCTTGTTATTGCCCAGGTGAATCCCAATATGCCATGGACCCATGGTGACAGCTTAATTGATGTCTATGATCTTGATTTACTGGTGCCGGTTACAAGCGAACTGATCCAGAGAAAGACCAATCCTTTTAATACAATCAGCCAGAAAATAGGGCAGGAAGTTGCCTCTCTTGTGCCAAATGGAGCAACGGTTGAATTTGGCATGGGAAGAATTCCTGGTTTGGGCAGGCTGCCTCTTGCGGTCATGGAATTTCTCCATGATAAAAAAGATCTTGGCATTCATACGGAACTGTTGTCTGAACCCCTTGTTGACCTGATTGAATCCGGTGCGGTCAACGGATCCAGAAAAACCGTTGACCGGGGCAGGGTGACTGTCAGTTTCTGCATGGGTACCCGGCGGGTCTATGATTTTGTCGACAATAATCCCCTGGTCTGTTTCAGGCCAACAGAATACATCAACGATGCAAATATCATTGGCAAACAGAAGAAAATGGTGGCCATTAACATGGCTCTTGAGATTGATCTCACCGGACAGGTCTGTTCAGACTCAGTGGGTGGCAGGTTTTATTCAGGGATTGGCGGTCAGGTTGATTTTAACAGGGGGGCTGCCCGCTCTGAAGGTGGCAGGCCGATTTTTGTGATGCCCTCAACCAATGAGGATGGCAGCAGGTCTCGCATTGTCACCACCCTGCAGCCCGGCTCCGGAGTAGTCACCACCAGGGGGACTGTGCATTTTGTGGTCACTGAGTACGGCATTGCCTTTCTCCACGGAAAATCCATTCAGGAGCGGGTGATGGCGTTAATCTCCATAGCGCATCCTGACTGGCGGGAACAGTTGTTTAAAGAGGCTGTGGCTGCAAAATTTCTCCGTCCTGAAAAAGCCGGTCTTGGCGAACGGTTTCTGATGCCTGGTGAAGAGTTTATGCGCACCAGCCTGTTGCTTGACAACGGCAATCAGGTAACATTTCGTTCAATACGTCCAACCGATGAACCGCACATGCGTGATCTTATCTACGATTTATCGCAGGAGACCATGTATTACCGGTTTATGAGTAACCAGCAGCGATTTACTCACAGGCAGATTCAGGATTTTGTCTATATTGATCATCGTAAAGATGTGGCCATTATCGGGGTTGTACCCGAGGCACATGGTGAGGAGATTATTGCTGTTGGCAGGTATTATCTGAATCAGAATACCAATAAAGCAGAAGTGGCTTTTGTTATTCGTGATGGCTGGCAGAATAACCGGATTGGCACGTTTATGTTTAAACATCTGATCTCCATTGCCAAACGCAACGGTATCAGTGGTTTTACCGCAGAGGTTCTCAGGGATAATCGCAGGATGCAGGCTATTTTTAACCATTCAGGCTACAAGGTGAAGAGCCGGATGGAAGAAGGTGTGTACAGCTTTGTTATTGATTTCTAGCTGTTATTTTTTGCATAAAACGTAGCCCAAAGTCTGGAGCAGTGAGAGATTGGCGGCTTTCCGGTTGTGCAGCAGCCCATTTGTGAGCTATGGGGGGAAGGACTGCCGGCTTGTAGAATTCTGGTGTATCTGAAAGTCGCAGCACCTGTGATCTTGCCATGCCACAGCGACCAGCTTTCATAGTTTTTTGTGGCTGGCGATTATGGTTCAGCCATGCTGGTTTATCCGCCGGCACGCTTGACTTTATAGCCGAGTCGTGTCAGTTCCTGTTCAAGAAAATCCCGTTTGTCACCCTGAATCTCTATCATCCCGTTTTTCAGGCACCCACCGCAGCCGCAGCGTTTTTTTAAGGCTTTAGCCAGCTTTTTACACGCCGTCTCTGGCAGGGGAAGACCTGTTATCAGGGTCACTCCTTTGCCTTTTCTTCCCTTGGTCTGACGCATTAATCTGACAATACCGTCATTGGCTGGCTGTTTTTGCTGGTGTTTGTTGCAGGTGCAGTCGTTCACCGGCCTGTTACATCCAGGGCATATCTTACCTCCGTCTGTCGAATAGACCCTGTTGCTGTTCTTTTGTTTTTTCACTGGTGGTCGGGAA
>RKSL01000117.1 GCA_008633435.1 Candidatus Desulfobulbus rimicarensis
TATCGGCGAACGGGGCAAGCCTAAATGGCAGAAAATTTCCTGGAAAGAGGCATTGGATACCTGTGCTGAAAAATTGCAGGCCACAATCAAACAGCATGGGGCCAAAGGTATTTCAGTATGGTACCATGGCGCGTCTGCTCATTATCCTACAGGGTTCTTTAAATTCCTTGGAGTACCCAATATGTATGAGCCTGCTTTTTATCAATGCAGGGGACAGACGGCAATGGCCATGATGCAGACCCTGGGTTTTGTCCCCAATGAGGATGTGGACATGCCTAATTCCAAGGCCATGCTGCTCATTGGCACCCATATTGGTGAAAATATTCATCTCTCCCATGTAAAGAATTTTTTAAAAGGTCTTGAAAACGGGTCCAAAGTTATTGTTGTTGATCCTCGCTTCTCCGCTTCTGCTGCCAAGGCGGATGTATGGGTGAAGATCAAACCGGCAACAGATACCGCATTTCTGCTGGGACTGATGAATTATATGATCAGCAATGGCATATATAATACTACCTTTGTTGACAAGCATTGCCTGGGACTTGCTGAATTAACTGAGCATATCAGTGAGTGGACACTTGAGAAAACCGCTGCAGAATGTGACATTCCAGCTGAGCAGATCAAGGAAGTAGCAAAAATTCTCAGCGAAAACGCTCCTCATGTATCCATTCATCCAGGTCGTCATGCCGCCTGGTATGGCGATGATTACCAGAGAGTACGGGCTAATGCCTGCCTGACAGCACTGCTTGGCGCAATGGATGTTCCAGGGGGTATTATTCGGATCAAGAGAATGTCAACCGGACATATTCATTGGCCGGAACAGGAATTTGATGAGGATCCAGAAGATCTCGCACTTGCAGAACTTACTGAACAATATCCATTTCGTCCTCCGGGAACCCCGCCTCACCTCATGCGTGAAGCCATGATAACCGGTAAGCCATATCCCATTAAGTCACTGGTGGTCTGGGGGACGAACTCAATTAAAACCATGCCGCAGCAGGAAGAAACCATTAAAGCCATTAAAAATTTGGACTTTGTCATGGTTACCGATGTCTCGCCAACAGATATCACCATGTATGCAGATATTCTGCTGCCCGAAGCCTGCTATCTTGAGCGTTATGATCATATAGAAAAAGGTACGCAATGGAACCAGGCAGACAAACCTCAACAGTTTGTTGCTGCCCGCATGCCCCTGGTTGAGCCAATGTTTGAACGCAGAGATTCAGTTTGGATAATCAATGAGCTGGCCACCAGAATGGGGTATGGCAAACAGCTGCCAGTGAAAGATCAGGAAGAAATGGTTGACCATATGCTTAAAAAAGCCAACCTCTCCCTTGCAAAACTTCGTCAACTGGATGGTATTTATATTCAGGATGGCGAATCGCCGTACCTGAAACCAGGTGAAGAACCAGTCTTTGATACAGATTCTGGAAAAATTGAACTCTATTCAGAGGCACTTGATGATGAAGATTTTTCTCCACTGCCGACCTATACCAGAGCTGCGCAGCCCCCTGCCGGGTATGCCCGCTTAATATATGGTCGCTCTCCGGTGCATACCTTTAACCGGACAAACAATAACGCCTGGCTTGCCCATGAAATGCCTGAAAATCCGGTGTGGGTCAACAATGAATCTGCTCAAAAAATGGGGCTGAAAAACGGCGACCGGGTTTTTCTTGAAAATCAGGATGGTAAACGATCATCTGGTTCCGCTGAGGTTAAAGTTACACCGGGTATTCGCCGGGATGTGCTCTATATTGCCCATGGTTTCGGCACATTTAATCCGGCAATGAGTGTTGGCTTTAATAAGGGTATTGATGATAATGAACTCAACACCAGGAGCAAGATCGAAGGAGAAACCGGCATTGGTGCCATGCGGATTAACTTTGTTAGAATTGTAAAAGACAACAAAGTGATTAATATCCCGTCGTAAATTTTGCTGTGCTAAAAATTTTTAATGGAGGATAATCCATTATGCAATATGGAATGGTTATAGATCTTGATAAATGCGTGGGCTGTCATGCCTGTGCAGTGGCCTGCAAGGCAGAATGGGAAGTTCCGGCCCAGTATGGCCGTAACTGGCTGAGGCGACTTGGTCCGGAAAACACCCCCCATGGCCTGGCGGCAACCTACTACCCCGGGCTCTGCAACCACTGTGACCGCCCGTCCTGTGTTGATGCATGTCCAGCTGACACGGTGACCATGGAGTTTAAGGACATACCCACTGGAAAAACCGTGACCATGGAAGTGGCCGCAACCTGGAAAGACCCGTTTAACGGTACTGTCCAGATTGATAAAAAACGCTGCCTGGGCTGCGGAGCCTGTGCCGATGCCTGTCCGTATGGAGCCAGGTATGTTAACCCGGATCTTGCAGATGATGATTCAGAGGGTAAAGCTGACAAGTGCACCTACTGCATGCCACGAGTGGCAGCAGGACTTCAGCCCGCCTGTGTTCAGACCTGTCTGGCTGATGCGCGGATATTCGGAGATCTGTCCGATCCGAAATCAGAGGTTGCAAAATATGTGAAAAAAGGAGCTGTAGGGCTAACCTCACCAAATGTCCAGATTGGCCCGAACAGCCGCTATTATGGTAACAAAAAAGATATGGCCCTGTTAATGACCCAGGCACCACAAACCATGCCAGAGGCAAATCTTCGTCGATCAATGCTTGCCAATATGGTTAAGCCTGCTATTAAACAGGCAAAAAGCCTGGGGATTGCCGGGCTTGCCGGTACCTTGCTGGTAAAAACGCTTGCTGAGGAAGAAGAATAATAGTTAAGTAGGTACAGAAGCTGACTTGGCCCTGCTGACTCTAGTCAGCAGGGCTTTTTTTATTTGGAATCTGTATCATGGCTACTTTCTCATCTGCTCACCCCTATTCTCAGATCACCGCCAAATGTTTTATTAATGCCCCATTTGAACGGCTGGTCAATGATTCTCTGCTTAAGCTGTTCATCGATAACGGACTGCAACCTGAAATTGGCCTTGAAGGCGATTGCCTGTGGAATCTTCCCCACAAAGAATTTCAAAAAATCGCTGAAATATTTCAAAAACATGATTTGCAATGTACATTGCATGCCCCATTTTTTGATCTTGTCCCTGGCGGATTTGATACACATATCGTCGAAATAACGAGGGAAAAACTTGGACGGGCATTTGCCATGCTTCCTGTTTTTCAACCTGTTACCATTGTCTGCCATCTCGGCTTTGAAGAAAACAAACACCGCAGCAAAGTTGACAAATGGCTGACAACAGCCCTGAAAACATGGCAACCTCTGCTTGAAATTGCTGATCAGGCCGGGGTGGATGTGATGTTTGAAAACACCTATGAGATACGGCCGGATATCCATAAACTCCTTTTTGAAAAACTGGATGCGCCCCATCTTGGTTTTTGCCTGGATACCGGTCATCTTTCAGCTTTTGCCCGGACAAGCTGGCAGCCCTGGATGGATGACCTCGCGCCATGGCTAGGGCAGCTTCATCTCCACGACAATGACGGCAGTAATGACCATCATATTGCTTTGGGTAAGGGCATTTTTAATTTTTCAGATTTTTTTTCTTTCCTGTCTGTACAATCGTTGTCACCTGTTCTTACTCTCGAACCCCATACAGAAGAGGATCTCTGGGAATCACTTGACTATATTCAACGAACCAGCCTGTTTTAATCCGCATAGTTCACAAAGGTCGTCACAAAAATCCTGAAATATGCGGAGTAGTCTCAAGTCTTCTTTATGGTTGTAGTTGTCGTGCTTTGTTCCTCATTTCCTGTCATAAAAAAACAAAAAACACAAAACACAAAATCTGAAGACACTTTGCAGGTCTGCTTGAATGGAACGAAAGCGGACACGAGATTGCCGCCACCAATGTCCGGTTTCTCAGGCTCAACCAGACCTACACTATCAATTATTTATTGTCTTGCGGTAAACGTTCCCCAGCACCCCATCTTCGTCCTATCAGGCCTCCTCGCATAGCGGGGCGGGCTATCGGAGTCTCCGCTTACCTGACTTGTCGGCCTGCTTGAAAGAATATGGGGCACTGGGGAACGTTTACAATTTGGAGGTTATGCCAAGTTCATAGCGCCCCGGTGATCGGTTACGTCTCGCGGGCGTAAGCCTGCGTCGTATTCTTCTTTGTACATTTTTGGTTTTTCTTTGTTTCGTTATTTTTTTATTTTTTTATTTTTTGCTTTTTTTGTTCTTCCTTTGAACAACAGGCTTCATTCACAGACAATTTGTACCTCTGCCTTTAAGCTGTAAACAAACATCTCAATACTTTGCATTGCATACATATGAAGAAAGAGCTGTAAAAAATCGGGTAAAAAGTGTACAGTATATTTCTCTACTTTTGCTATCACTCCAAGGCAAAACATTGTTTTATCGAACTTATCAAGACAGTGACGTCATGAAAACACACCATTTCTTTTCTCTTCTACTCATCTGTACTCTCTCAAGTTGCGCGACCAGTAATGTGGAGGATCTTGTTGCTCAAAAAGGAGGAGAAAAGCTCTCCCCGGATCAAGTCCTTTCACTGACAGAAGGCAACACCCTGTACCTGCAAAGCCACAACAGCGATGCCTATCTTTTTATGGATAAATCCGGACGGGTTTATGGTGTTGACAGAGCGAAAAATAAGGATATCGGGCAATGGGATGTCAGTGAACAGGGGGAGTTTTGTTTCCGTATGCATACCTGGTGGGACGCTGATATGCTCTGTTACTTCATGTACAAGGTAGAGTCAGACTATAAACTTACCAATGATAATGGGTTGATAAAATTTTCAGCAATCAACTATCCGGGTGATTACAAAAACAGCTATTATCCGTTGCATAAGAAAAAAAAGAGTTACCGCAAATCTCTTCGTTCCGGTAAGGCGCGCCCAAGTGCGACGAAAGCCGAAAGAACACAAAAGATGTCATCTACGGAGAATTCTCAGCAGGAACGTTCGATTGAAAAAAATATTACAGAAGAAAATACGTACACAATTTCAAGTGAAGACAGAGAATTACGATACACCGTTAAATGGATGGCTCGGGACTGCCCTGGCTGCAATCTGGCTGAAACAAATCTGGCCAAAGCAGATCTTGTCGGAGCCAGCTTAAGTGGTGCAAATCTACGAGGTTCAGATTTACATATGGCGCGCTTGCGTAGGGCAGACCTTGAAGGTGCAAATCTTGAAGACGCGAATCTTTCCTACTGTAACATGCCAGGTGCAAACCTGAAAAATGCCAATTTACGCGGAGCTAACCTGAAAGGAGCAAACCTTATTCGAGCCGATTTTACAGGTGCAGACCTGACAGGCGCAAATCTGGACAACGCCCATCTTGAAGGGGTCACCGGCATTATCAGATAAACCAGCATAGCTGGACCATAATCGCCAGCCACAAAAAACTATAAAGTTGGTCACTGCGGCGTGGCACGTTGGTAGCTGCTGCGACTTTCAGATAGAGTCGGCATAGCTGATGCACCATCACAAACCAAACTATGAAAGTTCGTCATTGCGGCGTGTTGCGCTCACAGTCGTTGTGACTGTATTTAAAGCCATTCATGCCATGGTATAATCTGTCGGAATCGGTATATATGTATATGAGTGCCTTGAAAAATTAGAATTTTCGTTCGAGGTCAGGTAAGCGACCATCGGGAGACTCCGAGGAACAGCAAAATTAAAAAACGCAGCATATTAGTCATATGTGAGCATTTTTCATTTTCCTGTGACGCAGAGATCGGGCGAAAAGGCAATTTTTCAAGGTAGCCATCTGTAATCTGTAGCTCAAAAGACCGCAAGTCTCTCCACCTCTGGCGGTTTATTTAAAAATATCATAAAATTATAAAATCTTAAAAACATCCAACTATGTCAGCACCATTTGTCCACCTTCATGTTCACACCCAGTATTCAATGCTAGACGGAGCAATCCGCCTTAAAGATCTGATTAGCAAGAGCCAGGAATATGGCATGGAGGCTGTCGCAGTGACAGACCATGGTGCTATGTACGGTGCTCTTGAATTCTACACCATGGCAAAAAAAGCCGGAATCAAGCCTCTGGTCGGGTGTGAATTTTATGTTTCAGAGACAAGTCATCTCGTTCATGACAAGACTGCAGGCCGAAATTTTCATCTGGTGTTGCTGGCCATGAATAAAACAGGGTATCAGAACCTGATGAAACTGGCATCCATTGCCCAGACCAAAGGGTTTTATTATCGCCCCCGAATTGACCAGCAACTCCTTGCTGAACATCAAGAAGGATTACTGGCTCTGACCGCCTGCCTCCACGGCCAGATCCCGTGGCTGATAAACCATGACAACCTGCATAATGCCCGGAAAAAAGCTGTAGAACTGCAAAAAATTTTTGGTGATCGCCTCTATTTGGAACTCCAGGAAAACGGAATACCTGAGCAGACTATTGCCAATAAAGGTCTGATTACACTTGCTAAAGAACTTGATATTAAATTGGTTGCAACCAATGACTGTCATTATCTGAATCAGAAAGAGTCCTATGCTCACGAAGTTTTGCTCTGTATCCAGATGGGGCATACCATTAATGACCCCAAACGTTTTCGTTTTTCTACGGATCAGTTGCACTTTAAATCTCCTGAGGAAATGGCTCAACTGTTCAGCTACTGTCCTGAGGCTCTGGAGAACACCCTTGAAATAGCTGACCGTTGTAATCTTGAACTTGAATTTAATGACCACCATTTCCCAATTTTTCCTGTGCCTGAAGGTGAATCACTGGAAAGTCTTTTTGAAAAAGCATGCTGGGAAGGCCTTGAGCAACGCCTTGACCATCTGCGCAGCCTGCAGGAAGTCGACAAAACACTGGAAAAGCAATATCGTGACCGGTTGACCATGGAAATTGGTATTATCCAAAAAATGGGCTTTTCCGGATATTTCCTGATTGTGGCTGATTTTATCAACTGGGCCAAGAGCAAACAAATTCCTGTCGGACCTGGTCGTGGCTCAGGGGCTGGCAGCCTTGCTGCTTTCTGCATGGCAATTACAGATATCGATCCCATTCCTTATGGCCTCATCTTTGAGCGGTTCCTGAATGTTGAACGTATGTCCATGCCGGATTTTGACGTTGATTTTTGTAAGGAACGGCGGGACGAAGTTATAGATTATGTCCGAAAACGCTATGGTGGTGACACCCATGTTGCTCAGATAGTTGCCTACGGAACCATGAAAGCTCGGGCTGTGTTGCGGGATGTGGGCAGGGTACTGGAAGTCCCCCTGCCAGTTGTTGATCGAATAGCAAAACTCGTTCCCGATGAGTTAAAAATTACGTTAAAAAAAGCCATTGACAAAGAGCCGCGCCTACGCCAGGAAATGGAAAAGGAAGAAGTGCGCGAGCTGCTTACTGTTGCCCAGACCCTTGAGGGCTTGTCACGCCATAAATCTACCCATGCGGCCGGAGTTGTGGTCTCCCCAAAACCCATGGTCGAGTATCTTCCGGTCTGCGTTGGGCCCAAAAAAGAGGTGCTTACCCAATATGCAATGAAATATACCGAGATGACCGGACTTATCAAGTTCGACTTTCTTGGTTTGAAAACATTGACTGTTATAGACCGGGCTTTAAAACTCATTGCTCAGGACATTGGCTCAGAGGTGGATCTAAGCAAAATCCCCATGGATGATCTTAAGACCTATGATCTGCTCTGCAAAGGCAACAGTCTTGGGGTGTTTCAACTGGAAAGCGATGGCATGCGTGAGCTGCTTATCAAGATGGCACCAGAACAGTTCTCAGACCTCATCGCCCTGGTTGCGCTCTATCGCCCCGGCCCCCTTGACTCTGGTATGGTTGACCAGTTTGTTGACACGAAACATGGTTTACGGCCTCCTGAATACCCTGTTCCACAAATTCAGGAAGTACTTGAGGAAACCTACGGCGTTATTGTCTATCAGGAACAGGTGATGAAGATTGCCAATATCATGGCGTCATACAGCCTGGGAGACGCTGATATCCTACGCCGCGCCATGGGTAAAAAAATTCCTGAAGTTATGGAGGAAGAACGGGAAAAGTTCATGAAAGGTTCCCTGGCTAACAATATCCCGGAAGAAAGGGCTAAATATGTGTTTGATCTCATGGCAAAGTTTGCAGGCTATGGTTTTAACAAATCACATTCTGCAGCCTACGCCCTGATAGCTTATCAGACAGCGTATCTTAAAGCTCACTTCCCCTCACAGTTTCTTGCTGCCCTGCTCTCCTGTGATGTGGATAACACGGACAAGGTTGTTAAATACTTTAATGAATGCAAACACATGGATATTGATGTTTTACCACCGGACATCAATGAATCACATTATGATTTCACAGTTATTAACAATCGAATTCGCTTTGGCCTGGCTGCGGTTAAAAATGTGGGAGGTGCAGCCCTTGATTCGATCATCGAAGAACGGACAGCAAATGGCTTGTATACTTCCCTGGGAGATTTCTGTGGACGCATTGATCCCAGCCGGGTCAACCGCAAGGTCATAGAAAGCCTGATTAAGGCTGGTGCTTTTGACTCTATGAAGGGCTCCAGAGCACAACTCGTCGCAGTACTTGATGAGGCACTTGAACATGCCAAAGCTGTCCAGCGTGATCGTCTCAGCGGTCAGATGAACCTGTTCAGCCTTGGCAACGATGCTGCCGAGACTGCAAACAAGGAGGTCCAGCTACCTGATATTGAAGACTGGCCCCAGTTGAAGAGACTTGCTTACGAAAAACAAACCATAGGGTTTTTCCTTACCGGACATCCCCTGGAAGGGATGGTTGACGAGATTAAACTTGTGGCCTCAACCAATATTGCTTCGCTGGAGGCCATGGCCGAAGGTAAGGCTGTACGCATTGCCGGGTTGCTGCAAAACTATAAAGAGCATAAATCCAAAAAAGGCGACCTGATGGCCTTTACTGTTTTTGAGGATATGAGTGGATCTGTAGAGGTTATTGTCTTTCCAAATACCTTTGCCCAATGTTCAGACCTTCTCCTTGGGGATGAACCTCTTGTTGTTCTTGGTTCTGTGCAACAGAGTGAAAGAGGTGCGAAAATTATTGCCGAATCAATTTATCCTCTGGATAAGGCCATTGAAGAGTTCACAGAAAATACTGTGATAAAAATGCAGGCTCAGACAACTCAGCAGCAGCATCTTGTCCAGCTCAAAGAGATGCTCTACCAGTTTCACGGTTCAAGTTCTGTCAGACTGACCCTGCATTTTGATGGTCGTGGGGAAGTTGATATTGAACTGTTAAAAGATCTCACCATCCGTCCCTGCTCTGATTTCTTTGATCAGGTCAAAGAAACCTTTGGCGAACAGGCACTCTCGGTACAAATGAAACCGGCGCAGATAGTACGCAAAAAGAAGCGCAGGTTTTTCGCCAATTCATCAGATAAGGTTCATTAACGATTGCCATGTACAATGATCATTTGCAGTAGAGCTCAGGTAAATGAACTCTCGGAAAACTGCGGGGAACAGAGAAATGAACAATAGATCTGAATTCCCATAGATGATCATTTTCATTTGTAGGGAACACAGAGTTCGTTCGGGATGAGCGACTTGATAAAAATTCGAAGGTAGTATACTCCTACAAAGGGCCTTAAATGAAACAACGACGAAGTTTGTACCTGGACAAGCCGTTCGTTGCAAAATATTTAGTCAAAATATTGTGCAAACGACATGTGTAGTCAGGCTAACTGCCAGTTAGCCAAGACGTAAAAGTATTATCACTTCTTGATACAAGTGTCAAAAACGCTATTCTTTAACGGGCGTCAAGAAAAAGATACTTAGGGGCGCAGACTACTCAGCAGCCATGCGAAACCCAGGACAGGCAGCCCTTCCTGTAACATCTATTCCCTTCTGGCAAAGAATACTTAAAATCTCCTCTTTGCTGAAAATAGAATCCTGTTGTTTTGTAATATAGACCAGACATTCTTTACAGATATTAAATGAAAAAGCATTAAGCTCATTCATCACTTCCCAGCACGGTTGCGAAGCACGATATGCCGGGCACTTCTCGGCCTGCTCAGGTTCACATTTCATGATCTCCCAGCAGGGCCAATCTGATCGTAATGACATCAGATTCCTCCTTAGTTGCAAAGCCTCAAATATGGAAATACTCTTAAAATAAAAAATACAAACAATGCCTGTGCCTTTTAAAAATGATCACCTTGGCATATATAATTTATGTGAAATATAAATCAGGTTATTTTATTAGCAACTTTGGGCATATAATGCAAGCCTGTTGCGTAATTCTTCACGACCTATACCAGATTTAGACGAAAAAATCACCCTGTCAGCCGAGCTGATATTTAAAGCGGCATCAAGAGCTGCCGCATGCTTAGCCTGTTTGTTTTTGGAAAGTTTATCTGCCTTAGTATACACAGGGAGCGAGGTTATGTCTTTGAAAGCAAGCCAATCGATTAATTCGCGATCATGGGCTTTTAAGGCATGGCGCAGGTCAATAATTACGACGACACATACAAGAGGAGTCCGTGTCTCTAAATAGCTGCTGATAAGTTTCTCCCAGGAAGCCTGTACACTCCGTGACACCCGTGCAAATCCATACCCTGGGAGATCAACAAGATAGAGAGAGTTCTCCACCTCAAAATAATTTAAGCTCTGGGTTTTCCCCGGCTTTGAGCTGGTTTTTACCAGATTCTTCCGGTTGACAAGCTTGTTAATGAGACTTGATTTGCCGACATTGGAACGTCCAGCAAAGGCAATTTCAGGATAGAGAGGCTCTGGGAGCTGCTTAAGACTGTATACTGAATCATAAAACGAAACTTTAGTAAAATTCATGATTGCTCAGCAGCTCCTGAAAGAAGGATTAGAGGATGAGGGCGGCATTTATAAATATAACACGTCAACTTTCCCCAATATTCAGGCGATCAGGCCGCTTGCGATGCAAACTTCCAACCCCACCTGGAGGGGTAACTAAATAACTTTATTTAACGAATACTCAATAATGCCTTCAGCACCAATTTTTTTCAATTGAGGGATTAAATCTCGAACCTGATGCTCAGAGATAACCGTTTCCACGGAAAACCAAGGTTGCTTATACAACTGGGCAACAGTCGGAGCTGTTACACTTGGCAAGATATTCAGGATATCATCAAAACGATCTTTGGGAACATTCATTTTAAGGCCAACGATTTTATCAGCACGCAATGCCCCCTGAAGGAGCATGGCAATATGGTCGATTTTATCCTTTTTCCAGGGATCGGCAAGAGCAGCCTTGCTGGCAATTAACTGGGTATTTGATTCCATCAATTCATGGATTATACGCAGTCCATGGGCACGAATTGTCGTTTCAGTTTCAGTGACTTCAACAATGGCATCAGCAAGCCCAGATACAGCTTTTGCCTCGGTTGCTCCCCAGGAAAATGAAATATCCACATTAAGACCGCGGTCTTCAAAAAATTGCCGGGTTACATTAACGAGTTCTGTTGAGATTTTTTTACCGTCAAGCTGATCAACAGTTGTTATGTCTGAATCGCCAGGAACAGCAATGACCCAGCGGGTGGGTTTTTTACTGACTTTTGAATAGACAAGCTCTTCTACCACAACGACATCTGAACCATTTTCCAGTGTCCAATCCTTACCAGTAATACCGGCATCAAGCATACCATCTTCAATGTAGCGAGACATTTCCTGAGGTCTGCAGATTGAAACAGAAAGTTCTGGATCATCAATTTCAGGAAAATAATTCCTGGACATCATTTTGATCCGCCAACCTGATTTTTCAAATAAGGCGATTGTTGCCTTTTCCAGGCTTCCTTTGGGAATACCGACCTTTAAAACACTCATAATTACCTCAAAATGTCACAAATAATGTGAACTGAAATTCTATGCAAAATGAAAAACTCAAAAAAAGAAAAAAGAAAACAAGAAAAATTACTGACCATATACTTTGGCTGGATCAAAAATCGGTTTACCCTGTATTTCCAGTGCATCGCCGACAACCCGTCGAAAAAAACAGCTTTGGAATCCTTTATGGCAGGCTGCTCCGCCGATTTGATCAACTTTAAAAACCACTGTATCCTGATCACAATCCACAAATATATCTTGAATCAGCTGTACATTTCCTGAGGATTCTCCTTTGAGCCATAAAGTATTACGCGACCTGCTCCAGTAATGGGCTTTTCCGGTATCCAACGTTTTTTGCCAGGACTCGGCGTTAATATAGGCCAGCATCAGAACTTCTCCAGTGGTGTTGTCCTGAACAATGGCCGGCAGTAAGCCATCAGCAGATTTTTCAAAATCCAAAACAATCATAACTTTCCGGTTGTTTGATATGATAGATTTCTGCGAAGCATAATGGTTTTCATACCAAAACAATCAACTCGCATGTTCATTATAGCTGGCTCATGTGGCGCAGTTACGCTATTTTTTAGCATTATCTTGATTTGCCAACGATACAGCTTCACGTTTATTCTCTTTTTCTATAAAAACTATCATGCAGGATGTACGATGCTGGCAATAATCACTGGGGTGTCGACAGGCAGCATCTTC
>RKSL01000017.1 GCA_008633435.1 Candidatus Desulfobulbus rimicarensis
GTGCCTGTCCAGAAATGGCCCTTTCGCCCAAACTCTGCGTCATGCTTAAAAAATAATACTCGGAATATCATGCATATGCCTGCGCTTATTTTTTTCGCAGTCCTTGATTTTGAACGAAATTGCTCATTTCTGGACAGGCACTATCTAGCATCATTACTGTTTGCCCGATCTCCAGGATGCAGAAAATGAAAAAACACACATATGTCTAATATATTACATAATAATACATATTGGTAACGACCGGTATTGTATGGTTATTTTTTCACAGCTTCTGCTGTTATTAGTTGCTATTTTCACCGTTTATATAATGTTTATCATGTTTTACCGTTGCTGTGCAAGTATTTTGCCTGCAAATGCACAAGCTGAAAAGGTGAATAATTCATAGCATTAACTATAAATATATAAAATAATCGGTAAGTTGTGATTTTTAAAAGACTGCGTTTCGTTATGGTTAGGAAATGGTTAAAATTGTGTTACAGAGTAGCATCTCCTGCAATTTCAATTTTGAAACTACAGGAGATGCTGACGGAATCTGGTCAGGTGTAGGGAATAATGAAGTAAAAAATGAGTAAAAGTAGTGGCAACCGGAAAAAGGGTTGATTTTTCCCCGGTTAATTACAGGATGGTAACTCGTGTCTGTCCCAAAATAGTCTTTTTGTCCGATCTCTGCGTCATGCTCAAAAAATAATGCTCGGAGTCTCCCGTCGGTCGCTTACTTGACCTCGAACAAAAATCCTCAGTTTTGGACAGACACTAACAGGGGCTGGGGAGGGAACTGCAGCGTGTCATTTCGGAACTGATATAATTGCCGTTTTTCGGAGTTTGCAGCTGTGAACGCGTGCAATGAGGAAAAGGGAACTCACTTTATACATAGCCTCCTGGTCAACCACAAACAAAGAGGATAGGGGCCGGGCAGAGCTTCTCATCAGCATAACTGAGCCAACTTGTCTGCTCCAGAGAAACGTGAGAGTTGCTCACTTTGGCATGGTAACCATTGCGCTAAACAATCTGTTCTTCCTCAACTATCAAGAGTACTTCTCATGCAGTAAACCTATCAATGTAGAGGTCGATGACGATGCCAGCTGGGGATCAAGTTGCATATCGTCTTCATCACGTCCAAAGCTTTCAAGAAAGAGCTTTTGTGGCGGAGCAGCAGTAAATGCATAAAGCGACAGAGTGCATTGGCCAAATTGATCTGTTGGGAAATGTTTTTCCAGGGTATGTTGCCAGCTCTCAAGAACAGTTGTTTCCTGCCCTTTCGCTTGAGAAGCTGGGGAGTTGAACAGCGACTTTTGTATGTTTTCACGGCCGCCAGCTGCATTGATAAAATCCTGGCATTTTTCCATGGCAGAGCTGTCATCTCCTGCTAGAGCCAGGGGGAGTTCGAACAATTTTTCAGGAGTCTGTTTATACGCAGACTCACAGTGATCCGCAAGCAGGTCAAAGGCATCTTGACAGGGGGTAACAAACAGTGAGGTTTCGAGTTTTTCACTGCCCAGCCCAAAGAGACGGCTCCATGCTTTGAGACGTAGGCGAAGCTGGTTATTGGTTGCACTGTTTTCGGCAGTGAGTTGTCTGGTCAAAAGAAAGGGCTGTTGATTATCCTCACGCAGTTCGCTGATCAGGCCTTGTTCTCTTCGGGTTAGCCTGTCAAGATTTTGTTGAAGTTCGGCTTGTTCCCGGTCAAAAACTTCTCCCAGGGTTAGCACCAGTCGTGCCTGCCAGAGCACCATTTCCCGTTGTTCATGGTCTAAATGGTTCAGGCCGTTTTGTTTGAGCAGGGTGCTGATAATAGTTGACTTTGATTCCAGATCCTTTTTTCTGCCTAACCCGGCTAGAGAAAGGTTTGTGAGCTGTCCGGCATAATCATCTGGTCTCTGCTGGAGGTCATTAACAAGATGCAGAAAACGATCTCGATCATCTCCAAGTGGAGCCGGGCAGCAGAAATCAACAAGATGGTCTGTAATTGCCTGCTGGCAAAGTGAGGAGCATCCCTTCAGAGAAGGAATGTCATTTTCAACCGGTCTTAAGTGGACAACCTGATCAAAAACCTGTACAAGTGGAAAGATGATTTCGTCCCGGAGCATGGTGTCCGGGAAAACACAGATTTTATTTATATTCATAGTATGCATACATTTCGTGAAAAGATTACTTTTGTTTTAACGGCTCTTGCCTATCTTGTTTTCCATATCAGAACCGGCCCTACCACTGGGGCAATCATTGCAGGAACCATTGAGCAGCTGTTAACTACTGCTCCTTATTGTATCGGATTTACTTTTGTGCTTGTAGCTATAATCCGATACATGCATGATGGCAAGAGGCCGGCCTGGGACAGGATAGCCCGAATTTTTTTTACAATAGGTATTTTCTTTGCCTTTTATTTTGCCCTTTATGAATATGGTGATCGTGCCTATCAGCAACGGATGGAAAAAGAAGGGAAACCTGTCAGCGAATTATTGTCTTCTCCCCGTGATAACCAGAGGGTGCCGTTGTATTGGGCATAAGGATACCCTGGCGGCCAATGAGCGTTCCAGGGTTCGTCACCGAGTTGCATCCGGTTTGGGCACCATCGCCAAGAATTGCTCCAAACTTTCGTAGTCCACTGTCAATAAGCTCTTCTTTGGTGCGTATCTGCACTGTATCGCCCAGGAATTTCAGGTTGGCAAATTTAGTACCAGCGCCAAGGTTTGCATCCTTGCCCAGGATTGAATCACCCAGATATGCAAAATGACCGGCTTTGGCATCGTTTAGGAAAATAGAATGTTTTACCTCGGTGGTGTGGCCGATTACGCACCGTTCTCCGGCAAGGCAATAGCCCCGAAGATACGCGCCCTGTCGGATTTCGCAGCCATCGCCAATGATGGCAGGTTCTTTAACCAGTGCTCCAGCCTCCACCAGAACCCCTCTGCCAAGGAGTATTCTGGAGCCGATGATTGTTACTCCAGCCATGATGACAGAGGCTCCATCCAGTGTAACACCATCCCTTTGTACCACGAGTCTTCCCTTGGTGGCATCACCATAGGTTATTGAACACCCGGTTGCAGCCTGTAGCCTGTTATCATGCCAGATAAGCGGGACTTGCAATGGTAGGCCGCTTAACAGATCTTTGTGACTGAACTCAGGGAAGTTTCGCTCATCCATATAGGTTTTGAGTTTTTTTAATCCTTCCCATACATATTTGGTACTGGAGAAGATTTCCCGGTCAGGAAAGTCGGATAACTCAAAAAAAGAAGCAGCAGAAAGCATTGATAACTCCTTGTAGTAAATGGATACATATTCTTTTGCTGATTAGATTTTAGAGGAACATACCAGCAGATTCATAGCAGATTTACAGTAAAAGATAAACTGTTTGGCCGCTTTCTTCTTTTTTTCTTGGTTCTGTTGCACGCCGTATCTTGACTTCGCTTCCGGTCGTGTTTATTTTTTTGCCACCAATAAACTTAACAGCCCTTTGTTGAGGGTGAAACAGCGATTATACTCAATATCGTGTGTAGAATTTGCTGATATAAGGGAGGAAAAACTTGGAATTTGACGATTCGTTATCCGCCAGTATGGACGATTTTGCCGATAATACCCAGGATCTGGAGATTCCTGATGAGCTGCCTATGATGGCTGTCAGGGATGTTGTGGTTTTTAATTACATGATTATTCCGCTTTTTGTGGGGAGATCCGGTTCTATTTCAGCTGTCAATGATGCCATGAACGGTGACAAACTGCTCATGTTGGTGACTCAGAAGGATGCCACCAAAGACGATCCTGCCCCTGAAGATGTGTATCAGATCGGGATGGTTTCAATGATTATGCGAACGCTCAAGCTGCCTGATGGCCGCTTAAAGGTGCTGGTACAGGCACTTTCAAAGGCAGAGATTCAATCCTATACCCAGAAAGATCCCCATTTCAGGGTGCAGATTAACCTGCTTGAGGAGGAAGAACCCAAGTCAATTTCAGTGGAAACCGAGGCGTTGATGCGTACTGTCCGCGAGCAGACAGAAAAGATCATGTCTCTGCGCGGTATTTTATCCTCGGATTTGATGATGATCATCAATAATATTGAGGAACCTGGTCGCCTTGCCGATCTTGTTGGTTCCAATCTGCGCCTGAAGATTGCTGAGTCCCAGAAGATTCTTGAGACCAGCGATACAGTGAAGAGGCTGCGTCTGGTAGCAGAGTTGCTGAATAAGGAAATGGAGGTTGCTGCTGTTCAGGCAAAAATCCAGTCTGATGCCAAGGAAGAGATGTCACGATCCCAGCGCGAGTATTTTTTGCGGGAGCAGATGCAGGCATTGAAAAAGGAACTTGGTGATGACGATGCTTATGGTCAGGAAATTGAAGGTCTGCGAAAAAAGCTGAAAAAGAAAAAAATGCCCAAGCATGCCCGTAAGGAGGCACGCAAAGAGCTGAAACGGCTTGAAATGATGCATCCAGATGCATCAGAAGCAAATATTATCCGCACCTATATAGATTGGATTCTTGATCTGCCCTGGAAGAAATCTTCCAAAGACCGGCTTGATCTGAAACTTGCTGCAAAAGTATTGGACGAAGACCATTACGGGCTCGAAAAAGTCAAAGAGCGTATTCTCGAATTTCTGGCGGTACGGAAACTCAACAAGAACTCCAAGGGGCCGATTCTCTGTTTTGTCGGCCCTCCCGGAGTTGGTAAGACTTCGCTTGGCCAGGCTGTTGCCCGGGCCATGGGGCGAAAGTTTTACCGGCTTTCTCTTGGCGGTATGCGTGATGAGGCCGAAATCCGGGGGCATCGGCGCACTTATATCGGGGCAATGCCCGGCCGTATTTTGCAGGGCTTGAAAAACGTCAAAACTAATAATCCTGTTTTCATGATGGATGAGATTGACAAGATTGGTGCAGATTATCGGGGCGATCCGTCATCAGCTCTTCTTGAAGTGCTTGACCCTGAGCAGAACGGGACTTTTTCCGACCATTACATGAATATGCCTTTTGATCTGTCCAGGGTTATGTTTATCACCACGGCAAACCGTAGTGATACTATTCCCGGACCGCTCATGGATCGGATGGAGGTTATTCGTCTCGCCGGATATACCCTGGAAGAAAAGATGATTATTGCGCGCAGGTATTTGCTGCCTCGGCAGATCATTGAAAACGGCATAAAAACACGACAAATCAAACTTGATGATAAAACTTTGCAACTGATTATTTCCCAGTACACCCACGAGGCCGGAGTGAGAAATCTTGAGCGTGAGCTAGGGAAAATCTGCCGGAAAGCAGCCCGCAAAATTGCCGAAGGCGGTAAAGGACCGTATACGATTTCTAAAAATACCCTGGAAAAATATCTCGGGCCACCCCGTTTTATTCCCGACGCAGAACTTGATACCCTCATGCAGCCAGGTCTTGCCATTGGCCTGGCCTGGACAGAGGTGGGCGGAGAACTGCTTCATATTGAAACCTCGATTCTGCCGGGTAAGGGCAAGTTGATCCTTACCGGACAGCTTGGTGACGTTATGAAAGAATCTGCTCAGGCCGCGCTCACGTATTGCCGGAGCCGCAGTAAGCAGCTTGGCGTAAAAGCAGGATATTTTGAAACCATTGATATTCATATTCATGTTCCTGCCGGAGCCATCCCCAAGGACGGCCCTTCTGCAGGGATAACCATGACCACTGCACTGTATTCGGCTATTGTCAAAAAAACGCTGAAAAAAGGTGTGGCCATGACTGGCGAGGTCACTTTGCGTGGTCGGGTACTCCCCATTGGCGGTCTTAAAGAAAAAGCACTGGCTGCTTTGAGGGCAGGGATTGACAGGATTATTATTCCCCATGAGAATGAAAAAGACCTGGTGGAAATCCCTGAGGAACTGCGCAAGCAGATCAGCTTTTTCCCGGTAAAACATATGGATGATGTTATTGAACTGGCCCTTGGGCGTCTCAAAAAAACAGGCCGTAAAAGGCGTCCAGTAAAGGCAAAATAAATACGCGTTTTGTTTCCAGGCCGGATATTTGTTAATATCCGGCCTGTTTTTTTAATGGTTGAAGTCCCCCCTTTTTGTCTGAGAGTTTTTCACAGCACTGACTTCTCATAGGCTTTTGTGGCTGACTATTATGGTTCAGCCCTGTTGATGTATTTGACGATTTATGCGCGTTTTTCTGGTTTGGGTTTTTATAGGCATCCTGCTCACTGCAGCTGTTGCTGTTGGCTGGATGGGGCAGTATGTGACTGCAAAATCTGCAGGCAGTGGGCAGGTGCGGGTGGTCATCCCCAGGGGGGTTGGTGTTCGCACTATCAAGACTCTGCTTGGCCGGAAGGGTATTATTAAAGATGATATCCGCTTTTTGATCATGGCCAGATGTGTTCCAGAGGCAAGTCAGCTTAAAGCCGGGGAGTTTCAGGTGCCCCTGGGCTTGACGCCGCTGGAAGTCGTGCGTTTTCTGGTCAATGCTAAACCGGTACAGTATCGAGTGACTATTCCTGAAGGGTGGCGGCTTACCCAGGTGGCCATGGCTTTTGCCCGGGATGGCTGGGTGGACACAAATCGTTTTTTGCAACTCTGCGAAGACAAAGAATTTATTACTGAACTTGGTCTTGCAGTCGACTCCCTTGAAGGCTACCTGTTTCCGGAAACCTACTCCCTGGCCAAAGGTAGTGTAACTGAAAAAACCGTAATAACGGCCATGGTTCGGCGTTTTACCCAGGTGTGGTCGCAACTGGATAAACCTGCGGGACTGGATGGCAGCATTGGTGTTGAAAATAGATTGGTGATCAAGGCAAGCCATTACAAACAGTTTGCAGATAGTCATGAATCTCTTGCACTGAACAGACATCAACTGGTTACCCTGGCCTCTATTGTTGAAAAGGAAACAGCCGCACCTGCTGAACGTCCCTTAATTGCCGGAGTGTTTTATAACCGTCTGCGCAAAGGTATGCGTCTGCAATCTGATCCGACAACTATTTACGGGATCAAGGATTTTAACGGCAATCTTACCCGGGCAGACCTGAATCGAAAAAACCCTTATAACACCTATGTTATCAGCGGGCTCCCACCCGGCCCGATATGCAATCCCGGCCGTGATGCCCTTGACGCTGTGCTGCATCCTGCTCAAACTGGCCATCTTTATTTCGTGTCAAAAAACGATGGCACTCATTATTTTTCTGCCACTCTTGCAGAACATAATCGGGCCGTTTACAGGTACCAGAAAAGGCGCAACAGGAAGAAAACACGCAACAAATGAGTAATTCTTTCTCCTGGAATTCTCTTTTGACTTGTTTTATTCAATTTTTCTGCTATAAAAATAAATTATTATTTAACTGTGCAGGAATGATTTGGGCTTGGCAGCCGGCAGGCTTTGTATGCAGGAGATAATATGTCCCTCTCAATGCTGCACGACCTCGATTAAAGGAGTATCGGGTTTATGTTGCAAGGAACAGTAAAGTGGTTTAACGAGTCAAAGGGTTTCGGTTTCATTGAGCAGGAAGAAGGAAAGGATATCTTTGTTCATTATTCCGCAATACAGGGTGAAGGTTTTAAGACCCTTAATGAAGGGGACAGGGTAGAATTTGATGTTGTTGAAGGCCCCAAAGGGCCTGCTGCTGCAAATGTGACTAAGCTGTAGCAGAACTGTCAGCGCATTTATAGCGCAAACCAAGGCATAAGGGGGCATCACCGTGATGCCCCCCTTTTTTTATGGTGCTGACCCCCTCGGGTCGGTTAAGATAGAAAACAGCTTGTTTTTTCTTTTTCCTTTTTTATTGCCTGTTGAGAAATTGTGAAGATAGCCCTTGCCCAGATTAATCCAGTTATTGGTGATTTCAGCTCTAATCTTTCCCTGGTTATTTCCCGTATCAGGGAAGCTGAGCAGCTGGGATGTGCACTTGTTGTTTTTCCGGAATTAACCCTGTGTGGCTACCCCCCCCAGGATCTTCTTGAACGGCCGGCATTTGTCCGTGCTCATGACCTTGCCCTGGAAGAGTTGGTCAAGGAAGTCGATGAAACCGCAGTGGTTCTTGGTGTTCTTGAACGGCGCAAGGGGCCGGGAAAACCCCTTTACAATTCAGCCGTGCTTATCCATAAGGGCCGGGTCGTTCATCGGGCCCGGAAGCAGCTGCTGCCCACCTACGATGTTTTTGACGAGAGCCGTTATTTTGAACCGGGCGGATATTCCATGCCTGTTCCCTTTAAGGGCATGTACTTTGGGCTTTCTGTGTGTGAGGATATATGGCACGATCCTCTGCAGTACGCAGTTGACCCGGTGGCCGGGATGGTTAAAGAGAATACCTCCCTGGACATTTTGATAAATATTTCTGCCTCGCCGTATCATCACGGTAAACTTGGCGAGCGACGCCAGGTCTTTACAGAGCTGTGCCGTAAAAATAATCTGCCCCTGCTCTATGTCAACCAGGTCGGTGCTCAGGATTCGCTGGTGTTTGATGGGCATTCACTGGCCTTGAACAGTCGCGGAGACGTGGTTGCCGCAGCTGCAGGCTTTGTTGAAGATCTAGTGATTGTGGATATAGACAAACCAGCAGCAGGAACATGGCCCGAAGACTCCATTGTTCAGGTGGAAAATGCACTTGTTTTGGGGATACGCGATTATCTCCATAAAACCGGGTTTTCCCGGGGCGTTATCGGCCTCTCCGGGGGTATAGATTCAGCGGTTACCGCTGTGCTTGCTGTTCGTGCCCTTGGCCCGGAAAATGTGCGCTGTGTGGCTCTGCCTTCGCCATATACCGCGCAGATGTCCATTGATGATGCAAAACAACTTACCCAAAATCTTGGTTGCGGGTTTGATCTTATCCCTATTGCAGAGGCAATGGATGCATACAAGGGCATGCTTGCTCCGTTGTTCACAGGATTGGCTGAAGATGTGACAGAGCAGAATATTCAGGCCAGAATCCGGGGCAATGTCTTGATGGCTTTATCCAATAAATTTGGGGCTATGCTGCTGACCACCGGAAATAAGTCAGAAATGGCTGTGGGATACTGCACCCTGTATGGTGACATGAGCGGCGGTCTTGCCGTGCTTGCTGATGTGCCCAAGGTGATGGTGTATGAGCTTGCTCACTGGATGAATACAGATCTGGAAGTTATTCCGGATCGCATTATCACAAGACCTCCGAGTGCAGAGCTTAAGCCTGACCAGTGCGATCAGGATGACTTGCCTCCCTATGAGGTTCTTGATCCCATTCTGGCTGCCTATCTTGAAGAGCATCTTGGGGTGGACGACATTGTTGAACAAGGTTATGAGCGCCGGGTTGTCAGAGATGTCATCCGCCGGGTCGTGCTCAATGAGCATAAACGAAAGCAGGCTCCGATAGGCCTGAAAGTGACGACCAAAGCCTTTGGCTATGGACGCCGTTATCCCATTGTACAGAGGTTCAGAGAATAGTGGGTTCCTCTGTTAAAACAACAATGCATGTATTGCGTGCATAACCGCCATGATATTATGAAAGCTCCCCGTAAACTGATTACGCTTCTGATCTGGTTACCGTTTCTTCTCCTTATTCTGGGATACGTCTATTTTCGTGGGTAAGTTCTCCGGATCTGTATGACAGCCCGGCAGCAAAACCAGACAGGTGTAATGCATTTTTTTAAAAAAAATATTGCCCCCTTAATCGCGGTACTCTCTTTACTGGCTTTAATCGGCTATCTTGTTTTTGTCGAGGGGCAGAAAAAACGTCCTGATCAGATCGAGGTGACCACGGCAGGTTTTGTGGAAATGTGCCT
Source organism: Candidatus Desulfobulbus rimicarensis (assembly GCA_008633435.1). Taxonomy (GTDB): domain Bacteria; phylum Desulfobacterota; class Desulfobulbia; order Desulfobulbales; family Desulfobulbaceae; genus Desulfobulbus_C; species Desulfobulbus_C rimicarensis. The sequence goes on from RKSL01000017.1 coordinate 9,693, forward strand.
CAGCTGTCATCAAGATGAGCAGCTTGATCCTGCCCATGATGCCAAAGTGATTGGGTGTTCTTCCTGCCATCTTGGTGATGCTCTAGCCATTGATAAGGTCACAGCGCATCAGGGCATGGTGATGAATCCCGGTGACCTGCGGGTGGTTGAAAAGACCTGCGGGGTAGAGGGCTGTCATCCTGCTGATGTTGCAAAGGTCAAGAATTCACTCATGGCCACAAACCGTGGTATTCTTTCGACTCTGCTCTATTACTGGGGAGAGCGGGATTCTCAGGATGCCGACATAACTGTTGAACAGCTGCTGGCAAGTGGAGAAACGTCGCTGGCACTTGATTATTTCCGTAAACTTTGCGCCACCTGCCATCTTTGGAAGCAGAAAAACGATATGCCTGGCGCGCCTGAATTTTTTAATGAAAAAGGTGGGGGCTGTTCTGCCTGTCATTTTGTCCTGCCTGGAGGTGAAAAGGAACAAAGCGTTACTGCATTTACACAACAGCAGACAGGCAGCAGCGTACCAAAAAAGAAAAAAATCCATCCGTTTATCAGTAAGAAAATTCCTGAAGAAAACTGTATCCGCTGCCATAATCGTTCGGGTCGTATCGGTATTTCGTATACAGGAATCTTTGAGGCAGAGGGCTATGGTACACCTTATGAGCAAGGGCAACTTTCCTCACATCGGCTTCCTGGTGACCGCTTTTATCTGAAGATTGCCGAAGACATCCACCATACAAAAAATATGGCCTGCATAGACTGCCATACCAGAGCGGAAATCATGGGCGATGGCACCCGCTATGCCCATTATGAAGAGCAGCTGGAGATAAGCTGCGAGGCCTGTCATGCCAAAAATCCCGGCATTACCAGCAAGGGGAACAGAATGACCAATATTGAAAAACAGCAAAATGAGTTTGTGCTTGTTGGTCGCAATGACGGGGTAATCCATCCTTTGAGGTTGCCTAAAAAAAATGTTTGCACCTATCCTGGTCATAAACGCATTACCTGCGAGGCCTGTCATTCTACCTGGGTACCCCAATGTTATGGCTGCCATGCCAAGCGTGACAGCTCAGAAACCCATCTAGATAAACTTACCCACAAAGAAACCCCGGGCTGGTGGGAAGAGGGCAGATCCTATATTCGTTATGAAAAACCCATGCTGGCTGTCTGGGAAGATGAGGTGGTTATTGTCACCCCGGGTTGTCAGGATGTGGTCACTCTGGTTGATGAGGAAGGAAAAATCACAGGGGGATTTAATCGTTTCACCATGGCTGCGATCAATCCGCATACCACCCAGGCCAAAGGAAGAAGCTGCGAGGATTGCCACACCTCGCCAAAGACCATTGGCCTTGGTGAGGGAACTGTGGCTAAAAAAGCGGGAAAGTGGCAGTTTTATCCGGTCGATCAGGGGGTAAACACCTTTAAAGGGCAGACTGTGGGATTTGATCAGTTTGTTACCATAGACGGCAAACAGTTACAGCAGGGTTCTCGGAAAAACCTGCGGCCCTTTAATGGCGAAGAACTTAAGCGAATTCTCAGAGTGGGGCTTTGCCTGCAATGCCATAAAAAGTATAATGACGCGGCTTTTGTTAATTACGATGCCACACGTCCCTGCCCAGTCTATAAAGAGCCATAACACGTTGTGGGTGCAGGATTTCTTGTTGTTGTTTATCATTGACACCGTAGAGAGATGGAGTATATTTTTTAAATCATATGCACAGTATCACGCTTTATGTGGTACCTGACGCTGGTTCAATGAAACTCAACAGGAGAAGGAAACCATGAAATGGAAATGTGTACTCCCTCTACTTCTGGGAGTGGTTTTTGTCTGGGGAACTGCGCAGGCAACCCCGACAGATATCACTGTCAGGGTAAAGACTAAAGATGCCAAGTTCCTTGGCAGCAGTATGGGTGGTGCGTTAATCACTCTGACCAATGCGGACACCGGAGAACTGCTGGCCAAAGGCGTAACTGCAGGCGGCACCGGTAATACTAAACTTATCATGAAAACCCCGGTAACCCGGGGGGTGCCGATAGCCGATGAAAAAGCAGCAAAATTTGCTGCGACCATTGATATTGACGAGCCAACCCTGATCAAGGTCACAGCGTTTGGTCCGCTATGTCAGCGACAGGCTGCAAATACAGTATCAGCGACCCAGTGGGTTGTTCCTGGTAAACATATTACCGCTGGTAACGGCTGGATGCTGGAAATGCCAGGTGTTATCGTTGATGTTCTTTCACCTCCTACCCATATTAAGTATAAAGGGGTTCAGGATATTGTTCTTGCTGCCAATGTCACCATGATGTGAGGCTGCCCTGTCACGCCAGGTGGCGTGTGGAATGCAGACAAGTTTGAAGTTGGAGCAATTATTAAAAGAAACGGTAAAAAAGTAGAAGATCTTCCCCTGAAATATACAGGCAAGAAAAGTCAGTTTTCGGCAACCTTCACCCCTCCAGGCCCTGGAGTATACACTGCGGCTGTCTATGGGTATGACCCTGCCACCGGGAACACAGGACTGGATAATGTGACGTTTATTGTGAAAAAAGCCAAGAAATAAGTTTCTGCACTACAACAGAAAACCGGGCAGAGAGTTGTCTTGGAAAATACTTCATTGAACCGGAGTCTTTTTAAACGCCATGGTCGATGCATTTTCGGCTATGGCGTTTTTTTATCCTTCTGAAAAATTCTGATCATACGGCAAGACAGATTGACGCACTTCTTCTCACATGATACAAGAAAGATAATCACTCTCCATAGAATAGTGAGGTTACAGCCATTATAGAGAGTGTTGCTGTTGACAAGGAATTGTTTTTGAAATTGGTGCAGGTATTCCACCTGCCATTTATATTTACCCCTGCTTGGAGGTGGGATTTTGCAGACAGAAGACGTGAAACAGCATTATGTGACAACTGAAGAAGGAAGCCAGATTATCCTGACAAATATTGAAATCATTCCCGGTAAAACTATTGTTGAACATTTTGGCCTGGTCTCGGGTTCAACAATACGGGCAAAGCATGTGGGGCGAGACATTATGGCCAGTTTGAAAAATCTGGTAGGCGGGGAGTTGAAAGGCTATACCCAGCTCCTCAGCGAATCCAGAAATCAGGCCAGTCGCCGCATGATTAGCCAGGCTGTTGAGCTGGGTGCCAATGCTGTGGTCAATGTCCGTTTTTCCACCTCATCTGTGGCTCAGGGGGCTGCTGAAATGTACGCTTACGGTACGGCAGTTCGGGTGGAATAGGAGACGATAATATGGATCTTATTATTTTCTTGACCCTCATGGCCATGGGCTATCTTGTCGGTTCTTCGCTTGAAAAAAAGCATTATCGCTCAATTGAAGAGCGCGAAAAGTTGTTTTTACAGCTCCCGGCAATCACAACAAAAACTCTTCCTTATGCTGATGGCCAGGTACGAGGCCTTCAGCTTGTTAACGGTAGTGCTGTTATATCTGTGGATTATTTTAAACGTATACTTGCCCGCCTGCGCAATATCTTCGGTGGCACCATTACATCGTATGAAAGCCTGCTTGATCGTGCCCGGCGTGAAGCTGTTTTGCGCATGAAAGAGCAAGCACCTGAAGCGGCAATGATTGTTAACGTCCGTATTGAAACCTCAGCAATCGGCAAGTACAGCGCCCGGCGCAATGTGAGTTGTCTTGAGGCTCTGGCCTATGGTACGGCAGTGTATCTGGAGAAAGAGTGAAATACACCCCCAGATTAGCCCGGGAAAATTACAATGTAACCCCAACTTCCCCCTTACGGGAGCTGTTTGTGCTCCTTGGGGGGTTGCTTACATTTGTGGTGTTGCTCTATGTAGCCCTGGGGATAGGGGTTGAGTTGCTTGTTCCCCGTATTACACCTGCCACTGAACAAAAAATTGCCTCTCTCTTTCTAAGTAAGTTTGATTTTCTTGAGGAAGACGACAATAATACAAAATATCTCCAACATCTTGTAGACAAGATGGCTGCCAGGGGGTGTTTTTCACTTCCGTACCCACTCAAAGTTCATCTTGTTGCATCAGACACCATTAACGCCATGGCGCTCCCCGGCGGGCATATCATTGTTTTCAGTGAACTTGTTGATATTATGGAATCGGAAAATGAGCTGAGTTTTGTCCTCGCCCATGAAATAGGCCATTTTAAAAACCGTGATCATTTGCGCGGGATGGGCAGGAGCCTTGTCTTTGCCTTGCTGGCAACGGCATTGCACTCTCCAGGAAAAAGTGTAAGCAATCTGGTGAGCAAGGTCGTACAGATAACAGAATCCGGTTTTTCAAGAGATCAGGAGTCTGATGCTGATGCTGTTGGCCTGCAGATTCTCAACTGCACCTATGGCCATGTCAACGGTGCCACCCATTTTTTCAAACACATGCCTAAAAAGCTCGATCCCGGGCACATTGGCCATTATTTTGCCTCGCATCCTGAAAACGAAAAAAGGATCAACGCTCTTATCACCCTTGCCCGCAAAAAAGGATATCAGAGTAAACCTCTTTCCCCTCTTGCTTTGCCTGAATAATAATTTCTAACTTGTTAATTAATAATAGATTCTGTTTGTTTTGTTGTTGTCAGGAGTTGCTGTCGTCTGTTCTGGAAATAGAGTATCAGTTCGGTAAATGAATAAAAAAGCACTCTTCATTTTTTTGATGCTTGCTGTGGTTTTCGGAAGCATTCTCCACTTTTTACATGTTTGGGCAATGGGTTCGTAAAAAACTTCAGCCTCTTCAAACAAATCTGTGGGTGATTTCAGGAACCGGTAAATTGCCAAGCGTAT
>RKSL01000118.1 GCA_008633435.1 Candidatus Desulfobulbus rimicarensis
TGCTTATTTTTTTTCGCAATCCTCGGAGTCTCCCGTCGGTCGCTTACCTGACCTCGAACAAAAAATCTCATTTTGGGACAGACACTATCTTACTCTGTTTCTCTAATTACCAAACACAGGCAGGGTGTAAACAAAAAAAGCCGGCGACGTATGGACGTCACCGGCTTGAACAACTTCAACAACAAACTCTAGAGATGCTTAGCAGCCCTCGATAGCTTTTTTCTTGGCAGCTTTCACTGTTACAGCAGCGCCAGCTTTCAATTTGTCAGCTTTTTTACAGGTCATGGTTACTTTATCGCCATCCACACTGTCTACGGTACAGGAAACTTTACTGGCCAGTGCAGCACCAGCAGATACAGCAAACGCGATTACCATTGCTACAGTTACGATTTTTTTCATGGCTTTCTCCTTTCAGAATAAGGTTAAGAAAAACTGAACCACTTCATAAACAAAAAAAGATAAAAGGTCACCGACAGTTTGTCAATACGAAAAAATTGATAGAACCTGATGTGTTATCAGTGCAATTACTGTAATACCGCTTGAATATCATTTTCAAGAAGCGAATGGGGTACAAATCCTGTGTATCTTTTGACCACATGTCCCTGTCTATTTACTAAAAATGACGTTGGAATCCCGCCGATTCCACCAAAACTGTCCGCAGTAGGACGGTCAGCCATCAACACCGGATAATCAATTTTCTCAAGGGATATCAACTTTTTTACAACTTTTGCCCCGCCTTCATCTACCGAAAGGGCAACAACAGAAAATCCTTTTTCCTTATACTCTTGCTGGAGTTTTTTCAGGGTGGGTATTTCCTGACGGCATGGAGGGCACCAAGTGGCAAAAAATGTAACCAGCAAGACTTGCCCTGTAAATATCTTACTGTTGACAATTGTACCGTCCACAGCCGAAGAAAGAGAAAACTCCGGCATGGTCACAGCAGACGTTGCAACTTCCTGCCCCAGAAACAGCAATGCGGCCAGAAAAATAAGCATGTAATTGAATACTCTCTTCATCAAATCTCCAAAAAATATATAATAAAAAAAACGTGACGTGCTTTTCAAACTCTTTTTTATACCTTACTTCGTTGTTCTGTCAACCAAAGAAACCATTGAGTTACACCTTCTCGCCGACAGCCAACCTACCAAAGTTCCCTTGAAAATTATTGCGTATTTGTCCGGTTCCGATTAGAAATACTAGAATTTAAGTAAATAATTTTATAGTGCCACCAAGGCATAAACATACTGGAATAAACCAGCATGGCTGGATCATGATAGCCAGCCACAAAAAGCTATGAAAGTTGGTCGCTGCGGCATGGCACGCTCACAGGCGCTGCGACTTTCGGATAAACATATATTAACAGTGTTCTGGAGCAAACCGCCAGCTCGTGTCTGTCTGTAATTAAGAATTTCTTTTTGAGGCCAGGCAGGCGGAGTCTCCGAGAATGACAAAAAATATGCGCAGGCATAGTATCTGATATGCCAAACGTTATTGTTAGAACATAACGCAGAGATCGGCAAAAAGCCCACTTTTGTACAGGCACCAGCTCAATCTGCACGTTCATCCCTAATAATGCAAAGAGTTTTTGTCGTCAGGGATGGGACATAACGCGCATCTACCAGGAACCATTAACATCCCCGGATTATTATGTTTTTACGCATCATTTTTGTTTTGGCTTTTGTCTTTTCTTTGTGTATTTCTTCGACCTCAGCAAATGTAATCGATTGCTGTGTCGCTGTTGTTGATGACGATGTCATTACCCTTTCAGAGGTCAACGAAGCTGGTAAGCTCATGTTTCAACGTATTGCCGAGCAAGCTCCGGCAGATGAACTTGCCCAGGCTCTTAAACAGGCTCGAAAAAAAATAATTGAGAAGCTTATTGAGAAAAAGCTCCTTGTCAAACAGGCTAAAGCCATGAATATCTCTGTTTCCGATGAAGAGGTAGACCGGGCTCTGGACCAGATTCTCAAACGCAACAAGACCAGCCGGAAACAGTTCACCAGCGAACTTGCAAAACTGGGCATGGATGAGCATCAATACCGGGAGAATCTCCGCGAGCAAATCCTCAGTTCAAAACTGATTAATTATGAAGTCCGCTCAAAAGTTGTCATTCCAGAGTCTCAAATTGTCGACTACTATGATCAACATTATACAGAGCAGGTTCAGGAAGGTGGCTATTACATCCTCCAACTTGGCATTACTCCCAACGGCGATGACATGCCTTCATCTCCTGCAGCAGCAGACAAGGCGGCGAAAAAAAAGGCCGAGCGTATTCTCAGCATGGCCGAGGCCGGCCAGGATTTTAAAGAACTTGCCCGAACCTACTCTGATCTTCCCTCAGCTGTTGATGGCGGCGACATCGGTACTTTCCAAAAAGATGAGATGGCAGATTATATGCGTGATGCCGTTACCAGCCTCAAGCCCGGTGAAATAAGCCCGGTGATTAAAAGTCCTGACGGGTATATGATTTTCAAACTCCTTTCCAGCCAGGAGGGAGAAATCATCACAAAAGTACCCTATGATTCTGTAAAAGAAGAAATTCGAGACACACTCTATCAACAGGAAATGCAAAACCGATACAAATCCTGGCTCAAAGAAATTCGCAGCCAGGCCTATGTCAAAATCTTGTAACCAACACGAATACATGAGACATAATCAACAAGTATCTCCCCTTCCTTCGAACGAGGAGCTGGCAACTGTTCCACTTGGGGAACAGTTGCGCATACTCCGCGAACACAAAGGATTAACCATTGAGGAGGTTTCTAAAGCCACACATATTTCCTGCTCAAACCTTCTGGCCATTGAGGCTGAAACCTTTGAAAATTTACCGGCCGACACCTTTGTCAAAGGCCTTGTCACCCTGTACGGCAATTTTCTTGGCATAAATGGCGCTAAAACAGCTGTTCTCTTTCTTCAACAAAGAGACCAGATGCAACCAAGGGGAAAACGCAAACGTTTTTTCAGATGCAGCAGCAATGCCCTTGCCCCAAAAAAACTTGCAGAACCATCCCATATTTCTTCGGCAACTCTTGCCGCAATACTTCTCTTGATCATTATCTTTTCTTTTACTTCATTTTGCGCGTACACCGGATGGAATCCTTTTGCATATTTCCTTAAAGATACCCAGCCTGCGGTGCTTCCCCTCTCTGAAACTATTGCCAGAGAACCCGATCAGAATACGACCATCAAGACAACGGCAAAGCTTGCAGAAAAAAGACAAAAAAACCCATATATGCTCACCGCTACATTTACCCGTGACACCGGCGTAGATATCATCATTGACGGGAACGCACCGGTTCACCTGCAGGGCGTTGAAGGAAAGCAACTGCAGTGGCAGGCAGGAAAATCCATTCGGCTTTTCTTTGACCAGCCGGAAAGTGCAAAAATAACCGTCAATAATGCCAAAGTCGATTTTCCTACCCATAAAAAAGACGGCAAGCTTACGCTGGTAATCCCGGAAGAACTGCCCAATAGTTGACCGATGGAGAGCAACCGCACCCGCGGGATTGTCCTCAGGCAGAGCGGACATGGAGAATCCGACAAAATTATTACCTTCTATAGCCCGACCCTGGGCAAAATTACCGGTATTGCCAAGGGAGCGAAACGGTCTAAAAAACGCTTTGTCAATAAACTGGAACTTTTCACCCTGCTTGATATCAGCTATATCCCCCCCAGGGCAGGTGGTCTTTTTTTTCTCAGCCAGGCCGAATTGCTGCACCCCTTTCTCTCATTGAGAACCCGACACAGCCGCTACGTTATGGCAGCACTTGCCTGTGAACTTACCCTTAAGTTTACCAGCGAGCACGACCCTGACCCACAGATATTTGCGCTTCTCTCCTGGCTCCTCGAATCAGTGGATCAGGGAGTAAAGCCGTTGAAGACAGGAGCACTTTTTCACCTGCGTCTCCTTGGCACCTGCGGGTACCAGCCACAACTCTACCAGTGCAGTCACTGCCACCACCCGGTTAATGACAACCGCTCGTTTTCACTGCAACCAGCCAATGGCTCACTGGTGTGCCATCACTGTAATCCGGGTGCTCTACGCTCGCCTTTCAGCCTTTCCCTGCAAACAATAAAATTCCTGCAAACAGGGCAGCAACTCAAAATCGATCAACTCCACCGGCTGCAAATGCCTGAAAAGGCCGCCGTGGAGACTTTGCTCATTTTACACCGTTATTCCAGACATCTGTTACAGCGAGATATTCAATCATGGCAGTTTGTTCACAAATCTTTTCAGCCTACATGAGTGATTATGAGTTTTCTTCAAAAGAACAATGACCAGGCAGGAGGACACGGATTTTTATTTCACTATAGCGCGATGACGAAACGCATCTACAAATAAGGAAAGACCACATGTTTGCGGGTGAACGTATAAAAAATCTTTTTAAAACACATGGCTAAAGGTGCCAGTCTGTAAAAAATGCAACGTTTCACGGATCACCTGATCTGCATTCATAATAAAAGGATGCGCCTGTGGAACAAGCAAGAAATCTTTCATCCCTTCAACTTTAGCCTCTTCAACGCCAACCTTGCCATCGTTATCCTGAGGCAACAACGAGGAAATCCTGCGGTCAAAAAAACAAGGCTTGGTTCCGGTGATTATCCCGGTCTCATAATCCACAGGGCCAAGAACTACTGGCAAAGATGATTTTTCCACCCCCAGCTGCTGTCCTGCCGGTCCATTGACCAGCTTAAACAGCCACCAATTTTTCATTTTTTGCGCAATCAGGCTGCCCTGGTTAGGCGGGCTGAGCATAACCACCCGGCCCGGTTGAAAAAGAGGAAGCTTTTGCAGAGCCAGACGTAGAACAATGCCCCCCATAGAGTGCGTCACAAAATGAATATTGTGACTGCCTACATCACAGCATGTTTTAATTGCCGGAATAATGTGCTGATCAACAATGTCTTCAATGCGTTTAGACCTTGACGGATAGCCAAGATTAAGAGAAATATAACCTGCAGCAATAACAGCCTTTTCCATGATATGCATTGACCACCTGGTTCGGGCCAGTCCGTGCAGAAGTATAACCTGCACCGGCCTATCCTGATCTATCTGCCCACCTTTTTCCTGTTTCATCGACTCAGCACAACCGAAATACTCTCTTGCCGGGGCTACAACCAAGTCACCTGCCAGCAATACCTGCCAGCGAATAAATATCAATGGCAATAGGATACTCTACTTCGCCCTGCTTCGTTGCCTGCAATTCATCGGAAAATGTACTATTAATCCGTTTAAACAACAAAGGAATGTCATCATTCATGCCGTACGCTTTTTCAAATTTTGTTACATTTTCGTCCTCTATAAAGCCAACATCATTCAGGTAATCCAGGAAGGATAAAGGATGGGCTTTTAGAGGAACAATAAATAAATCATACAGGGGAACCTCTGCAAAGTCCTTTGCCGGATTTTTTTGGCTGGTATATTCTTCCAAGGCCCCATCGTGCCATTTATGAAGTTCTTTTCTTTTATACTCTCTGAAACCATCTTGTAACTGCTGGTCCGTGAACTTTGCCTTCATATTGCCCGAAACTTTTACAAACTCTTCCAGGCTGATTCCACCCTGCTTATTTTTCCATTTCATTTCCCTTTTATAAACATTTTCAAAATGAGTACGGAAATCTTCAGGGTTTACCTCTACACAGGGTTTATCACCGATTATATCTCTCAAACGTTCAAAAAGTCTTGCAGGTGCAACATCCTTCATAAAATACTTGATTGCCTGCGGTTGAGTTTTCATTTCTTCTCCCATCGGAGCATTTGAAACTGTATACTCATATCCATCTTCCACATCTGCACCAATATCAACCCATATTCCTGCCATGGGATGCGTATATAAAACGGTTATATAAGGTACTTGAAAAAACGCTTTAAGCTTCATTCCCTCCATTTCAGGAATAACATATGCCTTACCAGCAGTAAAACCAAGATCTATGAGTTCATTTTCCACAACAATGGCCTCAGTTTGCTCAAGCCACTCAGGAAAAACGTCTTCATTCAAATGGATAAAAAGAGGAGACAGGTCCTGATCATGATTTATAAAGGAAAATTTACCTAATTTTACACGGAAATATAAATATATTGCGCCAAGTATAATGATACCGGCCAACACAAGGCTACCCAGAATATTAACAAAAAAAGCCATTTATCCTTCCTTTTAAACCATTAACTGCTGCGAATGAGTTCAAGCAACTCTGATGCGCTTATTCTTGCGCTGACATCAGATCCTTCAAGCAGGGAGTTAGCCAGATCCCGTTTTTCCTGATGGAGGCGGACAATTTTTTCCTCAATGGTATTGGCTGAAACCAGCCGATAGACGGTTACCGGCCTCTTCTGACCAATGCGGTGTGCCCGATCAGCAGCCTGATCTTCAACCGCAGGGTTCCACCAGGGATCCATATGAATAACATAATCAGCTGCAGTCAGATTCAGCCCCAGACCACCGGCCTTCAGGCTGATCAGAAAAAGATCACCATCGCCAGCCTGAAACGCCTCGACTTGACGCTGCCGTTCACGCGCTGGCGTGGTACCGTCAAGATATTTATAATTGATTCCCTCATTATCAAGATGTTCCCGAATTAGCGCAAGATGACCGGTAAACTGGCTAAACACCAACGCCTTATGGCGTGAGCCAAGAAGCTCTTCAACGACTTCGGCAAAAACACGCAGTTTGGTGGAAGGAATCTTCGTGCTCTCATCAATAAGGCGGGGATTACAACAGGCACGGCGCAGCCGCATGATTTCTGCAAGAATCTGCAGATGACGGCCGGATTTCTGAGAACTTCCTTCTATATTTTCAATAGCCTGCTGACGGATGGCTTCATAAAAAGCCATTTCCTCATCCTTCATCTCAACACGCAGGGTAATCTCGGTGCGTGGCGGCAACTCTTCAAGTACCTGGGATTTAATTCGCCGCAACATAAAGGGACGAATCAATTTTTTCAACTGCAGACGTGCAGCCCGGTCGTGATGCTTTTCTATGGGAATGCCAAACCTGGAGTTAAACTGCTTATACGTTCCCAGCAAACCGGGATTAATAAAAGTAAACAGATTCCACAGCTCGCCCAGATGATTTTCGATAGGAGTTCCCGTGGTAATCAGGCGAAATTTGGCCTGCAGGCGCATGGCCGCTTTGGAACGCTTTGTTGCCGCATTTTTTATGGCCTGAGCTTCATCAAGAACAATGGTTTGCCAGCGAACAGTCTCAAGTAATCCCACTTCCTGCTGTAACAGAGTATAGCTGGTGACCAGAATATCACGTTTACCCAGCGACTGGACAACAGCTTCCCTGTCCATACCGGTCAAGGTATGCAAGGTCAGGGTTGGGGCAAAACGTGCAGCTTCAGTTTCCCAGTTCATACATACCGAGGTGGGGGCAATGACCAGAGTTGGGCCTTCCTCTGCCCGACCCAAGATGACAGCCAGAGCCTGTAGCGTCTTGCCAAGTCCCATGTCATCGGCAAGGCAACTCCCCACGCCTATATGGGCAAGCCGAGCCATCCAGACAAAGCCTTCCGTCTGGTAATCGCGCAGCTCAGCCTGCAGGGTTGAAGGAACCTCAGGCACGAGATCCTGAGCGACCTCAATATTTTTAAGCTGCCTGTTCCAGCCTTCATCTGTAGTCGTATTGGCTTGACGGGTTAAATCGTCAAGAGCCAGGGCTGTCAGAGGATGAACATGGATTTCATCATCAACAGGATCGCCGAACTGGATCAACTCTTCAATGCGATTACGAAATTCCTGGGTCAACGCCAGAAAATGACCGTCACCAAGGGGTATAAAACGGCTGTGCGACTCACGAACCTTATCAAGCAGGGTTTTCAGATCAATCACATTATCCTGGTCAATCTGTACTCTGCCGGAAAGAGCAAACCAATCCTGCTGGCTGGTGCGAATATTGAGATTAAGCTGATTGACCCCAACCTGCCTCCGAACGGCCAGTTTCTCACCCTCCGGCCATTCCAGAACAATTCGCTCACGTATTTCCTCAAGCTCAAGAAGCGCCTGCAAACATTCTTCGGGGTCAAGAAGATGCCATTCCCGTTCATTCCCCTGCTCCATATCTATGGCCAGATCAAGGATCGGGCAGCTCTCTTCAACCTCACGCGCTTTCTCTTCTTCAAGAAGAAGATTACGCCGGGTTTGTAACCGCTTGCCATCGACCTCGGCCATGAGGTTAGCCACTCCTGCGCCAGGCTTGAGATAAGGGCCACGCCGGGAAAATGGCTGCACAAACATTTCCAACCGGAACCCACTACCATAGGGGATGATCTGAATATGCATCGTCGGGTCTGCTTCGACCACGAGTACATCCTGCTCAGCCATGCCCACATCAATGGAAGAATGCACCGTCATAAAGGAGGCAATATTGCCAATGGCATCAAGAACCTGCCTGCTGGCAGCCGTGGGCACCCGCAGCCCTTCACGGCCAGTGATCTCAGCAACCCGGAGATGCTCGTCGTTGATTTCCATAACTCGAAACCGGGTCGGGGTTTCCTGCCAGAGAGCCACCTTGCCATCACCAATATCCTGGGCAAAATGGATAAAAAGATAGCCGTCCTGTTCTTCAACCACCAGTTCCGGTTCTCCGGCCACAATTTCCACTGGAACATGGCTTGATTTTTCAAGAAATATCAACGGATGACCAACAAGTGCAGGTAATGCCAGATCCATATCAAAAGCACAGCCGCCATTTTTTGATCCAGGATCTCCAACCTGTCGGATAGCTGCACATATTTCTTTATCCTGGCTGGTCAGAAAATCAAAATCGTGATTGTCCATGAGCCGATTAAAAGCGATCGTTCTGCCCTTGCTCCACTGCCTGGAGGATGTTCTCTTCTGCTCTTTGGGAGTAAGTTGCAGAATTTTGCCATCATACTCGACCATCCAGGCAAGTCGAACTGTGCGCTCAGGGCCCCTGGAGCGGCTGGTAACGGCAATCAACTCCTGTAGACTGCGTTTCCAGGAATCGTCCGGTGAAATGATGTGAACAATTGTTCGGCAGTTCAACTGCTCCCGAAAGGCATTGGCAGCTTCAGCCATTGCTGTTCTTTCCGGGTCAAGAGTGGCCAGCATTTCTGCAGATTCCATGGCCAACCAGGAAAATCCGTTATCTCGAGCCTGTTCAAACAAAGAAGCCAGTGTAAGTTGGAACTCCTCGGGAATCTCAACCCCCATCCAATACAACGAAAGCACTGCAATGAGCGAGCTCAGGCTCCGATCTTCGGCCTGAAAACACTCAGTCAGTTCGAACATATCAGGCATGGTGCCATCTACTGAGCGGGCATAGGCATCCAGAAAACGAAAAGGTATTTCCTCGGGGCATCCTTTACAACGAGCCAGTACCAGCACCACAGAACGGCGAATGAGTTCACGATCTGTGGCCGAATTCCGAACCAGCAGGGCAAGAATACAGAACAAGCCGGTAAGCCCGAAAAAGAAACTTCCTTCAGGCCCCGCATATTTATTGAGCAGTTCAAGATCCTGCTCAAACAGGACAAGTGCTTCATCGGTGCGGCCATGGAGAAAGGCAACACTGCCGGCAAACCCTGAGCCCTGAAATGAATCGCTATGAACTGCCAGCAGTTGCTCAAGTTTTTCGCAGTTTCCCTGCAACAGATAATACCCGGCCAGCATACGCTGAAAGGGAATCCGCTCGTCTTCTGACAGGCTCATCCCCTCTTCGTCTTCGAGATAGGCCACCACTTCAGGAAAATGCACTGCATGCTCAACACTGTAACGCGCGATACGATCCAGCAGAAAAAACTGCAATGAACCGGGCAGTCCTGAAAACCATTCCGGTGAAAAATTTCTCGCAACAATACGAATAGCCGGAGGCTCTTTGCCCAAGTGCTTTTGGCATTGTTCCTCAAAAAAGAGAGCCGCCTCGTCAATCTTATCAAAATCGTGGGAATAAATTCCGATGCGAAACTGTCGTAAAGCACGCCAGCAACGGGTAGACCATTTACCGTACATATAGGAAACCGATGCCTCTTTTTCAACAAGTGCTGCAAAAGAAAGAAACCTGCCCTCAGCTATCGCCTGGCGGGTCAATTCTTCAGCAAGAGCAGGGGAACATTGATTAAGAGAACCAAGAAGTTCCTGCTCGGCAAGGCGATCGACTATTACCTGAAGTTCTTGATTGGTGGGGCGTTGCTGCTCTCCAGGGAGCTCAAGCTCAGTACGGCCAAGGCAATTCTGCAAAAAATTTATGGAAACAGGCTCATAGATTATAGAAATGAGCTGGAGTAAAAATTGTTCAAACGGGGGGAGGCTTTGCACTAAAGCCATCAGTTGTTTTGCGTCAGCCACGGGCATTGGTATTAGGGGGAAGAATTACGTACAACGAATCACTCTATTTTATCACAGGCTCTGCTTCCTGAGAAACACAAAAGAGTGTTGAGTATAAAAATAAACAGGCGGGGATTCCCCCCGCCTGCATGCAGCGCATTAAAAATACGAAACAACACAAAAATCTGTCATTTCAAAAACTGGGTGTTTGTCCAGATTTCAGCCGTCTCCTGCACTCCGGCAAGCCAGGAACCGGTGAGTTTCCGGCGGATAGATGACAACAGCTGATTCTTAATCTGGGTCATTTCTTTCTCATCGACGTCTTCATCGCCCACGCGCCGATCAACAACTTCATACACATAAAACGATTTACCTATTTTTATGGTCTTTGTGGGTAAGGTGTCCTTCCAGTTCAGCTTGAAACCATCCTTAATCAGTTCTACAGGCGGCACTTCTTTGCCAGCGGGTGTAGCTCGTTTGACAAACGTACTCGTCTGCAGGGTAACATAGTCGGCAGCTGCCTCTTTGAGGCTTTTTTTCTCACGGCTGTCGGCCAGTAATTTATCCGCAGCTTTGCGGGCAAGCTCAATGGCTTTGTCCTTTTTGAAATCAGCAACTACCCGATCACGGACAGCAGCAAGTTCAGGTACGGACGGTGCCTGAACATCATCAACAAAAAGAATGGCGTACCCTTGAGATAATTCTACAAGAGATGACAGTTCTCCCTTTTTTAATGTAAAGGCAGTGTCGAGAAAAAGAGTATCCGAAGTAATCCCTTCGGGTGGCGCACTACGGGGGAAAAAGTCTGTTGTATGCACAGGCTCTTTATCAAGCTGAGCATATTTAGCCAGACTTCCGGTTCGCATAATATCCTCGTAGGTTTTGGTACCGCGTTTAAAACTCATCCCTTTGGCTTTTTGCTTTTTCATGGATGCAGCCAGGTTCCCCTGAACCTCTTCAAAACTCCTGGTTGTTGCAGGGATAATTTCCTCAACCTTAATTATATGGTAACCAAAACGTGTTTCAATCGGCCCCTTAACCTCTCCCGAGTCCATGGAAAATACGGCTTCATCAAAAGCAGGAACCATGCGACCACGGGAAAAGATACCCAGGTCACCGCCACGCTCTTTAGTCGGCCCTTCGGAATACTCTTTGGCAAGGGTTGCAAAATCATCACCCTTACGGGCAAGAGCCAGAACTTCTTCTGCTTTTTTCTTCTTTTCCGCCCGAAGCTCATCACTGTCAGTTGCTGCCACTTTAAAGAGAATATGGCGAGCATGGCGTTTCTCCGGGATTTCGTAAGAAGACTTGTCGGCCTCATACTTTGCCTTGAGTTCATCTTCACTAATGTCAAGTTTTGCGGCATCATCATCATAATCAAAAAAAAGATACTGCAAATGAACCTGGGGTTCTGAGCGATACTTTTCTTTATTCTTGCCAAACCAGGAGACGAGTTCGTCTTCCTTTACCTCGACCTTCTCTTCAAAATCAGCAGCATCTACTGCTGCATACACCAACTGTATTTCTTCATTAGTGTAGGCCAGCCAGTCTTTCACTGCAGTTTCAGGCACAACAGCAAAAGAACCTATCTCACCGGTTACTCTGCGGCTGAGCTGGTCTGCCATTATCCCATTTTCAAATGATTTCGGGGTGAGTTTGTTCCGGCTCAGTAATTTTTTATAAAGGTCTAAGTCAAAATGTCCATCCTTTTGAAAAACCTCCATTTTTTGAATTTCTTTCTGCACAGCTACCGGGCTCACTGTTATGCCCATCTCCTGGCCGCCCTGACGGATGAGTTCCGCCTGGACAAGCTGGGCTATAACCTGCTTCTTAATCCCGAGTTTTTCCAGAAAACCCGCAGGTATCTGACCGCCAAACTGATTGCGCAAATTGTCAACAGCCCGATCATAGGCCGTCTGGAACTCTTTAAAAGTAATTTCCACGCCATTAACAGTGGCCACAGAGTTTCGGTTTTTGTTCAGACTGGAACCAACTCCCCAAAAAACAAAAACAACGGCAATCATCAGCACCATCCCCTGAATCAGGGTGGACTGAGCCTTTTTACGAAATACATTGAGCATAATATTTTACTCCATAAAAAACTTGGCAAACACTTCAATTTGAACCTTGCAGACTACTTGTAAACAGAACAGTTTGCCAGTGAAAAATCCAATTATTGTGGACCAGGACCACCGGAACTGCTAAATCATAAAATAAAGTGATCATGTGTATAAAAAAAAGCTCCGTTCTTGACAAGTTCCAAACCTTATAGTAAAAAACGGCTGATTTATGCTAAAAACTGAATATTTTTTATTCAATCCATATTATTTTTTGCCCAAGGAGGAAATCATGGCAACAATCGAGCACAATGGCAAATCTTACGAGTGTGACGAAGACGGCTTCCTGTTAAAAGGTGCTGAGGAGTGGGACGAAAACTGGGTAGAGTACGTTAAAAGCGTTGAAGGTATCCCAGAGATCACTGACGAGCACCAGAAAGTTATCGACGCACTGCAGGAATACTACAAGAAAAACGGTATTGCGCCCATGGTTCGTATCCTTTCCAAAACAACTGGTTTTCCCCTGAAAAGAATTTATGAGCTGTTTCCATCAGGACCTGGTAAAGGTGCCTGTAAAATGGCTGGTCTACCCAAACCGACCGGTTGTGTATAATCCTTAACAAAGGATAGACACATTGTTAAAGCGGTAAAGGTTGCCTGGCAGCTTTTACCGCTTTTTTTATGGACTCCACCTCCCCTGCTATCAACGTCTTTATCCTGCTCCCATATTCCTGCTGGCTCATTTGTGCCCCCCGTAATCCTCCACGAAGATTAATCTCGGCAAGCAGGATTGTCCCGTCCGGAAGAATCATCAAATCAACGTGCGCGTAGATAAACCCCGCTCGATCCATAACCTGTTTGCAGAAATCATGTTGCACAGATGTGAGCTTCCAGGGCTTGCCTGTCCCGCCGCAATGGAGATTATGTCGAAAATTATGAGGATTACTCCGCTCGTATGCTTCCACAATATCTCCCAACACCACCACACGTACATCTCTACTCTCGGCAACAAATGGTTGCAACACACAGGGAAAAGGAAAGCGTTGTAAAGCGGCCTGGGAAAACACATCTTCAATGGAAGAAAAGCGCAAAATACCGACACCGGCATTGGCTCGATCAATCTTGCAGACCACAGCACCCACGCCAAGACGACCATATTCGGTTACGCATTCAAGCAGATCCTGGATGGAGTAGACAGACCGGGTGTATTGCACCATAAAACGGCCAAGAGTTGTGGCCTGGAAAACTTTTGAACGACTGCAGAGCTGGGATGTTGCCGAAGGAACCAGCCGGATACCTCGGCTCACCAGGTCAAGAAGCAGATGCTCCTGTCCTTGGGCAAGCCGAATTCGACAGGCCACAATATCCCCGGCACGGAGCTGATCGTAACAGGAAAACAGCTCGTTGTTCGTTGTGACAATGCGTGGTTGCATCTCAGAATTTCATCTCCTGTAAATGGCTGTGAAACTGACTGATATCGGCACTGCATTTACCGCAGAAGAGTTTTACCCGACCACCAACATCTGTCTCCCGATCCACTGAAGAAAAACTGCCGTCCCTGTTCTGGATAAAATGGGTGGTCATAATAACCTGTTCCGCTATTTCAATGAACCGGCTGCCATTACCGCAGGCAGGACAGACAAGTCGTCCTGCGGGGTCCCCTGAGGGTACCTGGATTGTCTTATGAGTGTGCATAATATTGGACTGGAAAAATTAAAGGTTCCCCTCTGTTGAATACTCTACAGGTTACGTTTTTCGTAACTATTCAGGTGGGTGCAAAAAACTTGCAAAACCACTGGCCAGGAGCAGGAACTTGTATCTACAAATTTCCTGCCCGCATTATCTGCTGACGGCAGCCTTGAAAAAATGAGATTTTCGTTCAGAATCAGCCAGCTATACTGGTTTACCCACAAGGCGAAAAAAATCATCCTGTTCCAACACAGGAATTCCCATGGCAGCAGCTTTTTTCAATTTACTTCCCCCTTTTTCACCGGCAACCAGATGGGTGACCCTTTTGCTGATACCAGAAACAACCTGGCCACCCTGCTCTTTCACCAGTTGTTTTGCCTCATTACGTGACATTTTATCCAAGGTGCCGGTAAATAAAAATACATGGCCATCAAGGGGGTTATCGGCTGTTTCAGGAACAACAATAACCATGCCAAGTTGCAACAGACGGTTCAACATTTCCATGGTGGAGGAATCGGAAAAATAGTCCACAAGACTGGCTGCAGCCTGCTCGCCAATACCTTCGACTTCAAGGAAGTCTTCTCGTGTGGCAGCGGTCAGCTCATCCAGGGATGCAAAATGACGTGACAACAATTCTGCTGTTACTTCACCGACATATCGAACCCCCAGAGCACCGATAAAACGGGAGAGGGACGTCGTTTTTGCCTTTTCAATGGATGCAATAGCCTTTTCAGCAGATTTTTCTCCCCACCCATCCAGCACCGCAAGATCTTCGTGTTTAAGGTTGAAAATATCCGGAATATCCTCGACAAGTCCAGATTCCACCAACTGCTCCATATTTCGTCGACCAAGACCGTCGATATCAAGCCCTGATTTCCCGGCAAAATAGATCAGACTTTGCAAACGCTGAGCCGGACAATGGCCATTAACGCAGCGGGTAACAGCTTCACCTTCCGGCCGAACCAGCGGATGTGCACACTCCGGGCATCTGACAGGAAATTCAATGGGTTGTTCGCTGCCGGTTCGCCTGTCCACAATCGGTTTTATGACCTCAGGAATTACGTCTCCTGCCCGTTGAACAAGGACTGTATCACCAATGAGCAAGCCTTTGCGCTCTATTTCGTCACGATTATGCAGGCTGGCCCGCTGCACCATGACCCCGCCCACGTTAACCGGTTCAAGGACAGCCACCGGAGTAACAGCACCGGTACGCCCCACCTGAAAGAGTACATCGCTGATTACCGTTGTTGCCTGCACCGCAGGAAATTTCCAGGCAACTGCCCAGCGTGGCGCCCTTGCTGTATTCCCCAGGCGTTGTTGCAGTCCAAAATCACTCACCTTGATCACCATGCCGTCAATCTCATAACCAAGATCATGGCGCACCTGTTGGAGATAATCATACTGCGCCCTGATTTCCTCATGTGTTTGACAAAACGTAATAAGCGGGTTCACTCGAAACCCAAGCCGGCCAAGCCAGAAAAACAATTCCTCAAGATCAGAACACGGCGTGAGCGTTGGTTCGGCAACCGCATAGACAAAAAAACTCAACGGCCGGGATGCCGTAACCTTGGGATCAAGCTGGCGCAAAGAACCGGCAGCAGCGTTACGAGGGTTGGCAAATAACGGCTCCCCCTGTTCTTCACGCTGCTGGTTAAGCTCAAAAAATCCCTGCCTGGGCAAAAAAACTTCACCGCGAACCACAAGTCGTTCCGGTATGTCCAGCCCCTCACCCAGCAGTTTCAGAGGAATGGCCTGCACTGTCTGCAACTGAACAGTGATATCTTCCCCGACAAGTCCATCACCACGGGTGGCACCCTGCCGCAACACACCATGTTCATAAATCAATTCAACAGCCAGTCCATCAAGTTTTGGTTCAACAGCATAGCTGATTGTTGCCTCCGACTGCAGATATCGTTGTATCTTTGCGGTAAAATCGAGCAATTCATCCTGGTCAAAAATATTGTCCAGGCTGAGCATCGGCGCACTGTGGCGCGCCTCCTCAAAACGGTCAAGAGGCGCCCCGCCTACACGCTGGCTGGGTGAGTCCGGAGTGATGAGATCTGGGAATTGCTGCTCATACTCCAGAAGCTCACGAAACAACTGATCGTATTCACCATCGGCAATAACCGGGTCATCGAGGACATAATAACGATGCGCGTGAAAGGAGAGTTGTTGCCGTAACTCCTGCAAGCGCTCAGCAGCCTTTTTTTTATCCATGGGCTGTTACTCGTCGAGCAGAATTCCTGACTTGGCAATATTTTCACGCGCCAACTCATCAATCATGATCAAAATAGCAGATTCAGGTTTGTCTGCCTCTTTGGCAATGACTTCAGTAACCCCTTTAACGATATTTTTTTTCTGTTGACGACTGAGCTTGCCAGCAACACGAATATTCACATAGGGCATGGGAGTCCTCCTTTTCTCTTCATTTAACAAGCAGATATTACTATAAAACTCTTTTCTTATATTCTCCTGGAACACAAAACAGCATATCAATTTTTACCGCTTAAGTCGAACTCCATTTTATGCTATACTGAAGATATCAACTTAATAAATACACGACGGAGATCCCAATGCACATCATTGTTACCGGTGGCGCCGGATATATCGGTTCCCATACCTGTCTTGAACTCCTCAACGACGGACATACTGTTACCGTTATTGATAACCTGTGTAACGCCAATGCCGAGGGGCTTCGCCGGGTTGAAAAGTTATCGGGAAAAAAGATCCGCTTTTTCCAGGCAGATCTTCTTGATTATGCAGCAACCAGCCAGGTCTTTACAGAAAGTCCGGATGCAACAGCGGTTATTCACTTTGCAGGGTTGAAAGCCGTAGGCGAATCCGTCGACAAACCTCTACTCTACTATCACAATAATCTTACCGGCACCCTCAATCTCTGTAAAATCATGCAGGAACATAAGGTGAAAAATATTGTGTTCAGCTCCTCAGCAACTGTGTATGGCGATCCGGAAACCGTGCCAATCACAGAAGATTTCCCGTTGCGCCCCTGCACCAACCCCTATGGCAGCACCAAATCCATGATTGAAACCATTCTCCGGGATTTGCATGTGGCTGACCCTTCATGGAATATTGCCTTACTGCGCTATTTCAACCCCGTGGGCGCACACAAAAGTGGTCAGATTGGAGAAGACCCAAACGGTATTCCCTGTAATCTGATGCCCTATATCACCCAGGTTGCCGTGGGCAATCTGAAAGAACTCTCTGTGTACGGCAATGATTATCCCACCCACGACGGCACCGGTGTCCGGGATTATATTCACGTCGTTGATCTCGCAGTGGGGCATTTACGTGCTCTTGAAAAACTCACTCAGAACCCGGGCGTTGTCACCTATAACCTTGGCACAGGCCACGGCTATTCAGTGCTGGATATGGTTAAAGCCTTTGAACAGGCCAGCGGCAAAAAAGTAGCTTACAAGATTGCTCCCCGCAGAGCCGGAGATATCGCTCAATGTTTTGCTGACCCGACACTTGCCGGCAAAGAACTGGGCTGGAAAGCACAACATGGCTTAGAAGAAATGTGTAAAGATTCGTGGCGATGGCAATCGACTAACCCCGATGGATATGCCAAATGACAGACTTGTTAGGTGGAAAAACTCCATGAATTCACTGGGAATCATAACAAGAATCTCTTTTGAAACTGCGTCTTCAATGGACCGCATGGACACATCTTGGTCTTCTTGCCAAACCTCTACGCCATTCTAAACTAACGCTAGCAATGTCAAATAAATGCCTGAACTTTTTCCGGAATCCCTGGGTTATCCGCTCACTTGGCCTTGAACAAAACCCTCATTTATAGACAAATACTACCCAGGACATCTGCTTAACTTACCCAATAGGATTTTTTAAAAAATGAAATACAGCAAATTATCAATCGTGATCCCGGTCTATAACGAATGCAGTACCCTGGCTGATTTGTTGAATCAAGTTGTTGCAGTAGAGCTCCCTTTAACCAAAGAAATAATCCTTGTTGATGATGCCTCTACTGACGGTAGTCGCCAGATAATCGAAAACCTTGAAACCCCGAATTTAAAAAAAATATTTCACACTACAAATAAAGGCAAGGGGGCCGCACTACGATCTGGATTTAAAGAGACGACAGGAGATATTGTTATCATCCAAGATGCTGACCTTGAATATGACCCTCAGGAGTATTCTAAACTTCTCAAACCAACTTTAGATAATAAAGCGGATGTGGTATATGGTTCCAGATTCGTCGGTTCGGAAGCGCATAGAGTCCTCTACTTCTGGCATCTTCTTGGAAATAAATTTCTTACTATTGTATCAAACATGATGACCAACTTAAATCTCACGGACATGGAAACCTGCTACAAAGTCTTCCGTAAAGACATTTTGGACCAAATTCAAATTACTGAAAATCGTTTTGGCTTTGAACCGGAGATTACCGCAAAAATTTCACGCTTAAAATGTAGAATCTATGAAGTTGGTATTTCTTACTGTGGACGTACATACAGCGATGGCAAGAAAATCAATTGGCGTGACGGCGTAAGTGCCTTGCGCTGTATTCTTAAATATCGCTTTTTTAATAAAAAATAATCATAACCAAATAGCATCATGCGCATTTTTCATTTATCAAAAAATACTCTTTTCTGCTCGGTCACCATAATATTTACGCTCTTGATGTCCTATCAACTTTACCAGGCAACTACCTGGGGAGCAGGATTATCTACAGATTCCATAACCTACCTCGAAGGGGCAAGAAGCATATTAAAAAATTGGAATTTAGAAGATATAGGAACGCACTACCCGCCACTTTATTTTATTCTCATTGCTGTCACGGGGTTAATCACTGGAAATGCTCTTGATGCTCTCAAAACTCTGCAACTTATAACTCTTGCCATCAGTTTTATAATTTATGCGCTTATTGTCTGGAAAATGACAA
>RKSL01000119.1 GCA_008633435.1 Candidatus Desulfobulbus rimicarensis
GGCTATAAACTCGTCGGCCAGCTTGAACGAATATGGGGCACCGGTAAACGTTTACAATTTAGAGATAATACCAAGATCATAGCACCCCGGTGGACGGTTCCAAAAAAATACAACAGGGTGGACGTCTATTATCTTTCACGGAAAAATACGCTCTCGGCCCTATTGCGGTGCGGGGCAATTTCGTAACCAACAGCTCCGGGAAAACTTAAGAAACTTCACTATTGACGAAACTCATTGGATTGAACCCCGTATCGTCTCATCAGTCGCTGAAAAGCCTGACGCTCCATGCCGCACTGGCGTGCCGCAGCTGAAACATTTCCGCCACTCAAGGATAAAGCCTTTTTTAGATAGGTGCTGGTAAAGAAATTGAGGACTTCTTCTTTGGCCTGTTTGTATGGAAGATTGAGGAAACAGCTCTTGCTATCCATCAGCAATCCTTCTCTGTTCATCTCTGCCCCTTCATTGCCCATAAGGTCAGCTGAAGAAATGGTATGACCGTCACAGAGAAGAACGGATCTGTTAATGGTATTTTCCAACTCACGGACATTGCCTTTCCAGGGACGCCTCATCAGGCATTGCAACGCATCAGAGGTGAATTCAAGATCAAAACGATCGTGCTCCATGCAGTACATTTCAAGAAAATGCTGCGCAAGCAGGGGAATATCATTCACCATTTCAGAAAGACTCGGCATGGTTACTGTCATCACATTGAGACGATAAAAGAGATCTTCACGAAATTCGCCCCGCTCAATCTTACTTTCCAGATCCTGGTTGGTTGAAGCGAGGATACGCACATCCACGGGATAAGTTTTGGTCTGCCCCAGCGGCTGGATTTCTTTTTCCTGGAGTACCCGGAGCAGCTTGGTCTGAATGGAAACTGGAATATCAGCAATTTCATCAAGCAGAATTGTGGAGCCATTTGCCTTGAGGAAAAGCCCTTTTTTATCCCGATCAGCCCCGGTAAATGCGCCTTTCTTATAACCAAACAACTCACTTTCAAGAATGTGCTCGGGCAGTGCCGGACAGTTAACAGTGACCATGGGTAAC
This sequence comes from Candidatus Desulfobulbus rimicarensis, assembly GCA_008633435.1. Classification (GTDB taxonomy): domain Bacteria; phylum Desulfobacterota; class Desulfobulbia; order Desulfobulbales; family Desulfobulbaceae; genus Desulfobulbus_C; species Desulfobulbus_C rimicarensis. Next base: position 1,048 of record RKSL01000119.1, read on the forward strand.
GCAGCCCGCTTACTCATAGCATGCAAAGCCCGGGCAGCAAGTTCTTTTCCTGTACCAGATTCTCCCCGGATCAACACCGTTGCCCGACTCGGCGCCAGTCGCTCAAGCAAATCAAGCACCTGCTGCAATCTCTTCGATTTTCCTATAAAACCGGACACATCCTGATGTTCGGTAAGGCGATATTGCAGTTGCAGGTTTTCCCGAAGGAGCATGGAACGTTCAATGGCCCGGGAGATGGCATGAATTATCTGGTCATTGTCGAAGGGCTTTTCAAAAAAATCATAAGCACCTTCCTTCAACGCCTGCACTGCCATTTCAATGGTGCCGTAACCGGTCATGATAATCGTTGTCAGGGTGGGATCAAACCTTCCCAGTCTCCGCAAAAACTCAAAGCCATCCATGCCCGGCATTTTGATGTCTGTCAACACAACATCAGGCGCCCAGGATTCTGCAATTGCCAATCCTTCATCACCTGAGGTGGCCATTTTTACGTCATAGCCACATTTCCTGGTCAACACCTTGCGTAACAGCAGCAACATGTCCCGCTCATCATCAACGATAAGCACCTTTTTTCCTTTTCCCTGTTCAGTCATACACGCTCAAGTCAAATGATCAGATTTATCGCCCCTGCCTGGCAGCATTTCCTGTTCAGGTAATACGTCCTGGTTTCCTGGAGCTGACCATGCCGACATTGTCACTTTTTTTTATTACTCAACATGGCGTTAAAACATTGTTGCACAAATCGGCCAGACACTGTATCAGCCATGGAAAAAGTCAAATCTTTATCAGGAGGGAACCCTCCAGTAAGAGCAAGATACATATTATGTGAAATATTTGCCAACATCTCAATATATTCTTCTTTATACTGTTGGGCAAATGCACTTTTTCCATACCAGCGGCAGCGAAAAGGCCGCTTATCAAAAACCATGCATTTTCCGCCAAACGACAGAGGACACACAGCACCAGCTGCAGTATACAGTTGATTAAAATCCCCTTGAACAAGTTTTGGCTCGTGCCGCAGCAACCTGTTGACAATATGTATTGCCTGCGTATTTTCCCTGGCATGTTCCATCGTATGTTGGCGATCATCCTGATCGAGTTGAAGATTCAGGGTATTATGAATCCAGACAGTTTCAGCGAGCTGCAACTCAAAATATTCTCTGCAGCATTTCTCTGTAGTTTTGCCACACTCATCATCAGCAGAAATATTGTCTAAATCAATACCAAGTTCATTGCCAATGGCCTCATACTCCTGAAGGAAGGGAGAAAGATCTATGCCGTTAGTCCCGGCTTCTGCCTGTGGCTCAGTTAAGGTCAGGTCGCCCTCTTTTTTATGGTACTTGCGTAACAGTTTCCACTGGTTATAGTTGGTAGGATTGGCTCTGGTCTTTTTTAATAATCGTCCTGCTTTTTTCAGGCCAAGCCCCCTGCGAACGAGATAGGCTGAAACAAGAGTGCCTGTCCGGCCATGGCCATGACGGCAATGGACCAGCACTTTTTTACCCAGATAAATTGCCTCATCAAGCCACTCCAGAGCCTTTTCCATGGCAGCCATTTCCGGGGCATGTTCATCAGGGGTTGGCAGATAATAGACCTCAAAGCCGGCTTGCTCTTCAATTTCGTGCAGGTCGGTAAACTCGCCGCAAAGGTTGACAATAGCGACAATTCCAGCCTGTTTGATAACCTCAAGGTCATCATACGACATTGGTGCATAGCCTACGGCAAGCTGACTTGTTACCCAGGTGAGTTGATAGCTCATGCATTATCCTGAAAAATTATAGTTTCCAGCAAAGAACTGATCCACATAATGATCAACGTCCCTGCCCTGTTTTAAAATCATGTCCATGAGCTTGGTGGCTCCCAGTAACCTGCCAAGCAGCTCAATCACCTGGCAAAGCTCATCACAGGCCAGATCGTCAACTTTTGCATCAAGTAAATCCGCACGCACTGTTGTACTCAGACCAAGCCGGGTCAACACCTTGGTAAGGAATTCAATACGCAGAGATTTACCTGTATAATCTCCCCCACCACCGGCGAAACGTAACTGACAATAATTCGTCCGAATATCTTCACTGCAATGGGCATCCACCAAGGTAAAATGATAGCCAAAACGCATATTGAGATTAAGATAATCATCGCTGATAATTGCGTACGAGGCAAAATCACCGGAACTGCTGGTGGCCACCCCACCGGCAAGGGCAATATCATCAAAGGCCTTCCAGTTGAAATGCGAATGGGCATCCCAGTCCACTCCGGGGTGGCTCAACCCCTGCCACAGTGCGACAAAAGGAGGAGAACACACCCCGCTGATATCCACAAGATCGTCCTCACCAACCTCTGCACAAATCCCTCCGCCCACATCAAGAATATAGACTTCAAGTGGCAGATCAGTGGACAGCTTTCTGCATTTTCCGGATTTGCCGGAAATTTTATCCCCAAGCGAAAACATGGCCTGTACAGCCTGTTCATGGGTGTATCGGATAATATCATGCATTGAACGGCAGGAACTGGGTTGAAAATCATCAGCTGCCGGGTTGACCAGCTTCAACGGGGTGATAAAGCTGAGAATGGATTGAAGTTTTTTAAAATAGGGAATATCAGCTTTTTCTTTTGCACAGCTGCTTTCGGCGAGCAGAAGTTCGATCCTGCCTGGAAACACTGCACCGCTGTCAGCATCAACAGTTATTTCCTGATTATGTTCAAGAGCCTCTGTTGCCCCGGTTGCATTAACCAGTAACGGCACGCCAAATTCCCGGCAGACAGTGGCAAAATGTCCGGCTGCAGAACCTTTTTCAGCAACCACTCCACCAAGTTTATTAAGAATACGGACAAGTGAAGGAGGAGTGCTCCTGGTCACCAGGATAGCGCCTTCCTCTATCTCCTGAACATCCCTGTCCATGGCGAGAAATATCCGACCGCAGACAGCCCCTCCAGAGGCTTTTTTGGCACCATCCAGTAGCGGAGAAATCCCATGGGAAAGATGCTCTGCCACTCTATTTTTTGGATCGGTCTGACGATGCAGGGGTCTGGCCTGTAACAGAAACAATTCATCAGCTGCTGTAGCAGCCCATTCAATATCCTGGGGGCAACCATAATGGTTTTCAATTCGCCTTCCCCATTGGGCTAGAGCCTGAGCCATTTCATCTGGCAGAGAAAAGCTCTGCTGTTCTTGAGATGTAAGTGGTCTGGAGACAAGCTCACCATCCTGAAGGTAAAGTTGAGTTTTCTGCACTCCTTTTTTTTTGTCCTGCAACTCCAGGGAAGATTTAGAGAAGAGCAGAAGATCTGCATTGGAGGCACCACTTACCAGTAATTCGCCCAGGCCGTAAATACTGTGTACAGCCAGAGGGTCTTCCCCGCTGGTGCAGGTTGGATCAACGGTGTATACCACGCCACTCTTTTCGGCCTCAACCATGGCCAGTACCAGCACGGCAAGTGGAGTTTCCTCATCACTAAGCCCGATGGTGATCCGGTAGAACAATGCTTCAGGTGTGTATTTTGAGGCCAGCACTTTAAGATAACTGGCAAGAACTGTTTCACGGCTGGCTCCCAGAACAGTATGATATTGCCCGGCAAATGAATGTTCACCGTCTTCACTTACAGCTGATGATCGTACAGCCGTATACAGTTGTCGTTTCTGATCATGTTCCATCTGATCATAGGCCGCAAAAATATCCTGAGCTATCTGGGTGGGAATCTCCGCATTGCGGATCAGGGCAACCAGCTGGGCAGAGACTTCCTGAAGTTGATGTTGATCTTCAATATCAAGGGTGGCCAAAAGAGAAGTAATTGGCAGCCGAAGTCTGTTATGTTCAATCACCATGTAATACGCATTGGTGGTCACAGCAAACCCTGGTGGCACAGGTGCGTGTAGACTGTTTTTTAATACAGCGATATTATGGGTTTTATTACCTACCTGAACAGCTGGCGGGGTCTCATTGAGCCGGGTCACAAAAGGAGGCATACAAGACTGCTCAGGTGGAGCCAGCAAAAAACGGATATAAAAATCAAATTTTTTAAAATAGGCAGAGAGCATGGCTGCATCAGAGGGGTTCATCTGTGCCAGCGCTTCAACCATATTGCCTACAGCCAGAGCAAAGGCGTCATACTTTTTACAGATTGCTGCGAAGTCTTCCCGTTTTCCGTCATGGTAAAGTACTTCAAACTCAGCCATTAGATCATGGCTGAGTCCATCCTGTTCGAGAAGGATTTTAAAGCTGTCATAGGTCTGACGCAACATCGCGCCTGGTGCAAATATTCGGTACGACCAATGTCTAAATAACGAATTCAACAATATAGACATCTCTCTTCCCTCCTCTTATCAGCGTCTGTCCAAAAATGAGGATTTGGGACAGGCACTGGTCAACCAGATAACCTGACCGCACCTTTACCCATACGACAGTATCAAATACTTCCCAAAAGTATTTTCTGTATTTTCTCCCTTTTAAAACATCTGATTCGCTCACTCAACTCCCGTTTGAAAAATGATCAAACCCCTGATAGTCAATACTTTTTTCACCATGCTCAACGCCGTGACTGACCAGCATCACCCCACTGCCCTCAACGATACTGCCAACTGGGTAGATGGCATGATCATGGGTTTTGGCAAGCGTTGCCAGCGACGAAACAGCATCAACAGGAGTTGTAAACAGCAGGCCATAATCCTCGCCTCCTGAAATCATCCAGGACAGGGGATCTGCCCCCACAGCTTTTGCAGCTTGCTGTAAAAGGGGATGCCTGGGCAACTGGCCTGCCTCTATTCTTGCTCCAACATTACTCTGAGAGCAAAGATGTGACAAGTCTGTTGCCAGCCCGTCGGAAAGATCCATCATGGCATGAACATCCCCTGAATCAGCCAACATCCCGGCCAGCCCCACCTCTGCCCGTGGTTCAAGATGGGCATCCAGCAATGGCTGATAAGCAGCTCTACAATCCGCATTGTACTGCTGATACAGACTGAGACCGGCTGCAGCACTGCCTAAATCACCAGACACCCAGACCACATCTCCTGGTTGAGCACCTTGTCGATAGATCACCTTCTCTCTTGCCATTTCACCGATCAGGGTGATACTCAACACGACCCGGTCAGGGCTACAGACCGTATCCCCGCCTATAAGCAGACAGCCGTATTTCCGGCAAGCTCGGGTAAAACCACGGGTAAAAGCGGTTGCCCAGGTATCATCAAATCCTTCCGGCAAGCCCAAAGAGAGCAACACGCAACAGGGACTGCCCCCCATGGCCGCAATATCACTCACATTGACGGCAAGGGCTTTACTGCCCAACTGTCCGGGTTGATGCCAGCTGAGATCAAAATGTACCGATTCAACCAGGGTATCCATGGTTACAAGCCAGACCAGGGACTCTGTTTTTTCAAGAACTGCACAATCATCACCAATGCCTTTAATGACCTGTTTTGGATCATCACCGACAAGCTGCCGAATATGGTCTATCAGTTCACGTTCCTGCATAACTCACCAAACTCCTCAGGATAATACTGGGGCAGATAACGACTCAGTAAATTGCGGACTTCCACCCCGTCTACACATTGTATTGCCTGCCTGCCCAGGGTGGTGAGTTGACGAAAAGTGGAATTGCGTAAGATGCGTTTTATATGAGGTATTGCAGACGGCCGCATGGACAGTTCGTCTACACCAAGACCAAGCAGCACAGGAGCGGTCACCACGTCCCCGGCCATCTCTCCGCATATTGCCACTTCAACCCCCTGGTTATGGCCCGCCTCGACCACCTGGCTGATCATGCGCAATACCGCAGGGTGTAAAGGCTCATACATATGCGCCACATACTCATTGCCCCGGTCAATGGCAAGGGAATACTGGATTAAGTCATTAGTGCCAATGCTTAAAAAATCAACTTCTGCAGCCAGGCTGTCAGCCATCACCACAGCACTTGGCACTTCTATCATAATGCCTATTTCAACGGTTGGGGAAAAGGCAAGATTATCCTGCGCCAACTCGTTCATACACCGGGCAAGTATTGCCTTCACCTGCTGCAGCTCACTGATGGAGGATATCATGGGTAACAGGATGCGTAACCGACCAAACACAGAAGCGCGTAACATGGCCCGCAACTGCATGAGCAAAAGGGCTGGCTGGCGCAAGGAAAATCTTATGGACCGCAACCCAAGAGCCGGATTTCGTTCCAGATCAAGGCGCAAATCATCGTGCTGCAATCGAGAGGAAAACTTATCCCCACCGACATCCAGCGTACGAATGGTCACTGGGGCTGGAGCCAGCTGCTGCAGCGCATTACGGTAATTCTGGTACAAGTCATTTTCATCGGGTGGTAACCGGTTATGAAAAAAATCAAATTCAGAACGAAACAGGCCAATCCCGTCTGCCCCATATTTTTTTACCGTCTGCAGCTCGTCCAGTACCTCGATATTTGCCGATAATCGGACGCGCAGCCCATCAACAGTTTCAGAAGCCAACGGAATAAAACCGGCCAGCTCGTTGGAAAACACCTGATGCTGACGTTCATATTCACGATATTGCCGCATCTGATCCAGAGTGGGGGCAAGATAAACCCGACCGGTAAAGCCATCAAGAATGACGGTGTCACCTGTTGAACATCTGGAGGTGATTTTCTCAAGCCCAACCACCGCAGGCAACCCAAGGGATCTGGCCACGATGGAGGTATGCGAGGTTATGCCACCTTTTTCCGTTAAAAACCCCAGCACTTTTTTAGAGTGCATCCGCAAGGTATCTTCAGGTGAAAGATCTTCACCTACCACAATTACCGGGCTGTCCATCGCCTCGATAAGATCGGGCTGGGGGCCGGCAAGTTGGGCAAATATGCGATCAACGACACAGACAATATCAGCAAATTTTTCTTTAATATATGTATCATTGATCCGGTCAAAGCGTTGCCGTATCTGCTCAAGAATCTGAGCAAGCGCCCATTCTGCATTGATCTGTTTTTCTTTGATCAGGGTAACAGTACCATCAAGAATCATGGAGTCACGAAGCATCAGCACATGCGAATCAAGAATGGCAAGAGGTTCTGCAAGATCATGGCCAAACTGCTTTCTCAAGGCGACCAGTTCCTGTTCGGCACGATCAAGAGCATCCTGAAAACGTTCCACCTCACCGGAAAGCTGCGCCTGGTCAAGGGTGAGCTGCAGGGTCTGTTCACGATGACGGGTAATGA
>RKSL01000018.1 GCA_008633435.1 Candidatus Desulfobulbus rimicarensis
ATTTTCCCCACTACAGTTAAACATTTTACAGAAATGCGAACATGAAAAATACAATCATAATCCATAAAAACGTTGAAGTACACGAGGATAAAAAACAAAGCTTTGCAACTTGAATTAAAAACCGTATAATTACAAAAATGGTACTCTGCTAACAAATATGAAATTTGACAGGCTGTACGGTAGATCTCTATGGAATCATCAAAATTATCTGTACTTGCATACGAAACATTTGACGAGCATAAAAAAGGACTTAAAGATGCATTAAAAAACATGTCGACCATTACTTTTCAAACAGACCCGAAATCATTTGGTCTGGCCGTCGAAAAGAAAGAATACGATGTCATTTTCATCCGGGTCTCCCAACAGCACAGGTCAACCTTTGATCTGCTCAAAAAAACCCATAACCAGACACCGCATACCCCAATCATCCTGACCTCTAAATCCGAGCAAACCGATCTTATTGTCCAGGCCATAAAGCTAGGCGCCTATGATTTTGTTGCCACCCCTTTTTCATCGGCCAGGGTACAACTGGTTGTAAATCGAGCCATTGAACAACGAAAATTAAACAATGAAATAAATTACTTACGTCGCAGTCAGGATATAGTTTATGATTTTGAAAGTATTGTCGCAGAAAGTGAATCCTTCAGGCAGGTACTCAACAGTTTAAAGAAGTTTGCCACCACTGATTCAACAATTCTGCTCACTGGCAAAACAGGCACAGGAAAGAGTTTTCTGTCAGGTTCTATTCATTTTAACAGTCACCGGCGTCACTTTCCCTTTATAAAAATCAACTGCACAAATATTCCAGACACTCTGCTTGAAAGTGAGTTGTTCGGCCATGAAAAGGGCTCGTTCACAGGAGCTGACAAACAACGCATCGGTCGCTTTGAACAGGCAGACGGTGGCACTATTTTCCTTGATGAAATCGGTGAAATCCCGCTTGAGATTCAGGCAAAACTCTTACGTGTGCTTGAAGAAAAATCCTTTGAGCGGGTGGGCGGTAACAAGACTATTCAGGTCGATGTCCGCATCATTGCGGCAACCAATAAAAATCTTGCTGCCCAGATAAGAAAAGGCAAATTCCGGGAAGATCTCTATTATAGAATCAATGTACTTCCTGTTGAGCTCCCCTCTTTAAAAAACCGTCCACAATGTATTGTGCCGCTTGCCACCAGGTTGCTGGACAAGTCCTGCGCAATACTTAAGAAAAAAATCAATGGCTTTTCCCCAAACACCCTGGCGCTTATACAAAGCTATAGCTGGCCCGGCAACATCAGGCAACTTGCCAACACGCTGGAACGTGCTGTTATTTTAGAAGAAACCGATGTGATCAAGTCAGAATCCATTCAAATCCCTGACTTCCATCAAGCTGTACCAATCCCACGAAAAAGCTGCGCCCCACTGGAGACACAGGAAAAAGAGTTGGTTCTACGTGCTCTTGAAGAAAACCTCTGGATTCAGAAAAACGCAGCCAAACAGCTCGGAGTTTCGCCACGGGCCCTTAACTATAAGATCAATAAATTCGGTATTACTCATCCAAACTGGCGGAAAAACAAGTAGCCTGTGTGTTCTTATCCCACGATTTTACAGGATAAACCTGCTCAAATCTTCATTATCAGAAATATCTGCAAGCTGGGAGCGAACATAATCCGCGGTCACGGTAAAAGGTTGGCCTCCCCTTTCTGAGGCTTCAAAGGAAAGTTCATCAACCACTCTTTCCATCACTGTGTGTAACCGTCTGGCTCCGATATTTTCCGTTTTAGCATTGACCTCCACAGCGATGCGAGACATTTCACGTATCGCCTCATCTTCATAGACAAGGTCAATCCCCTCGGTGGCCAAAAGAGCAATATACTGTTTGACTAATGCATTTTTGGGCTCTGTAAGAATCCGGTAAAAATCTTCTTCGCCAAGGGCATTTAAATTAACCCGAATGGGAAATCTGCCCTGCAGCTCCGGCACCAGATCAGAGGGTTTATTGAGATGAAAGGCACCAGAGGCAATAAAGAGGATGTGATCAGTTTTAACCGGCCCATACTTGGTCGTCACAGTGGAGCCTTCCACAATGGGCAGCAGGTCGCGCTGTACCCCCTCCCTGGAGACATCAGGAGATCCTGAACCACTTCCCCCCCTTGATGCAATTTTGTCAATTTCATCAAGAAAAATGATGCCGGACTGCTCAGTTTTTCGAATAGCCTTCTCTGTTACGGTTTCCGTATCAACAAGGCGTTGAGATTCTTCTTTTTCAAGAATTTTCAATGCTTCAGGCACCTTAACTCTACGCGGCTCTTTATTGCCGGGAAACATGTTGGCAATGGCGTCTTGCAACGACGACTGCATATCCTCCATTCCTCCGGCTGAAAACACCTCAACAACTGGCCCGGCAGGCGCAGATTTGCTTAACTCGAGTTCTACCAACCGGTCATCAAGCTCACCATTTTTGAGCATTACACGAAGTTTTTCCCGGGTTTCCCCTCTGTCTCCGTCCATGGATATTTTTTCCTGATTTTCCCCGAAAACATCATCATACGATAAGGAGATGACGTTATTGTCACGGTTGCTCCCGGTGGTTTCCGGTGTATCAGGCACAGGTGGAAGCAGGAGGTCAAGTAAACGTTCCTCTGCTGCTCTTTTTGCCTTCTCCGTCACCCCATTTTCTTCTTCTTTAGTGACCATGGTAATGGCCAGTTGCAGGAGATCGCGCACCATGGACTCAACATCACGACCTACATAGCCGACCTCAGTAAACTTCGAGGCCTCGACCTTAATAAAGGGTGACTGAGCGAGTTGCGCAAGCCTGCGGGCGATTTCAGTTTTCCCGACCCCGGTTGGTCCGATCATAATAATATTCTTGGGGGCAATCTCCTCACGCAACGGAGATGGTACCTGTTGGCGACGCCAACGGTTTCGCAAGGCTATAGCCACTGAACGCTTGGCTGCATCCTGGCCAATAATATAACGATCCAGCTCCTGCACAGTTTCCTGTGGTGTAAGGGAATTTATCTCTTTCATAATGAAAAATAGGTGGGGGGGGGAAGCGTTTAAAAAAGTGCGTTCAAGGTAAGTACGATAAATTACACTTTTTCCACTATAAGATTATCATTGGTGTACACACAGATTGAAGCCGCAATTTTCATGGCTTCTCTGGCAATTGTTTCAGCATCAAGATCTGAATGGGCAACAAGAGCTGTGGCTGCAGCCTGGGCAAAAGAGCCGCCTGAACCGATGGCCAGAATACCGTCATCAGATTCAATGACATCGCCACTCCCCGAGAGAAGAAGCGAATATTTTCCATCTACAGCGATCATCATAGCCTCCAGCCGTCGCAACATCTTATCAGTACGCCAGTCTTTAGCCAGCTCTACTGCTGCGCGCAAGAGGTTGCCATTAAACTGTTCCAGCTTTTTTTCAAGCAGATCATACAAGGTAAAGGCATCAGCCGTGGAACCGGCAAAACCGGTAATCACTTTATCATTATACAGTCTGCGTACTTTCCTGGCATGATGCTTAATCACGGTCTGGCCAAGAGATACCTGACCATCACCTGCCATAACCACTTCATTGTTATGGCGAATTGCAAGAATAGTTGTTGAACGTATTTTTTTCATGAGTTCCTTTTTTTCATTCATGGCACTTTCAGTCTACACCAGGTAAGCTGGTCAATACACCGTGTAAAACATGGGCGTTGTAACACCCCTTAAATACAGCGAAGCTCCGCAGCGCCTTCGCTGCCTCTAAAGTAGAGACGAACGTCTCCTCTTGGCCCTGCAGGTAATCAAGCCGATAATCCAACCGACAAACAGCACTCCTCCTCCTGACAGAAACCATGTAACAGCTGTTTTCCTTTTTAATTCTTTATTCTGCAGCTTTACAGTGTGCATGGTGGCCTGCATCTGTTCCATCTCTTTTTTTGTGGCAGCAATCTGGGTATTAATGGCCACAACATCTGCTGTTTCCAACTGGAGTTGCTTGTATTTTGATGCAAGAGCGTCACGCTCTGCAATACAGGAGGACAACTCACTGTCTGTTCTGGAGTGGAGGTCTTTAAGTTTTTCCAATTCCCGGGTTAACTGTTTGTCCCTGTCAAGGAGAGTAGAATTCTCTTTACGTAGCAACTTGACAAGTTTACGGGGGGGCGGTTCAACCGTTAAATATCTCCTGGGCAGCCAGCCGACAGTACCGCCTTTAACCTGAATTTTCGCCCAGGTATCAGTTTCCTTGAGCAGCTCAACCTGCTCACCGTTTGTAACAAGTTTAATTATTTTGTATTTGGTCCCCCTGCCCCTGCGTACCGGAATATCTACATTTGGCTGTACATACAGCTGTTCAGCGGCCACTGTTGAGATAATTGGCGGTGAAAAAAACAACAAGGCGACCAGAAGTCGGAATACAAGTTGAACATTGTGCATACAATTCTCCGGAAAAAACAGCGGACTCAAGCTGATTTCATTTTTGGCGTAAGTTGTATTAATACCCCGATTGCCATCACAAGTGCAAGGGAGACAATACCAAGCGTCGGAAAAACAGCTGCCAGCCCCCATACATGTTCCACTGCTTTAACCGCCTTAACCGCCAAAGCTCCTACGCCAAAAGTAAGGACAAACTTCATGCCATAGGCAGAACTTCGAAGAGAAGCAGGAGTCAGACGGGCAACCAGTGTGTTTTCAACCGGTTGCATACCAAGTAGAAAAAAAGAATGCACAGTCGCAAGCAGCACCAGAGGCATGTCCATGGTTATTCCGATGAAAAAAGCCGCTGGCAGGGTCATCAGGTGAAACGCCAGATAACTGTAGCGTAAATCAAATCGTTCACCGGCTTTGCCACCGGCAAACTGCCCCAGCATACCGATCAGATAAAGAGATGAAGTCAGGGCGGTGGCAACCACATTTCCCGACAGCGTAGTGTTTGTAAAAAAATGTTGCAGAGCGGTAACAATCCCCGTGCCTCGGAGTTCAAATAATGCAGGCATGGTCACCGTCGCCCCACGATAAACAATACCGCCAAGCATCATACAGACCAGCAGCACACCAAAGCCTTTCATTGATGGTTCCCCCTGATCAATTATTTTTTTCTCATGAACTGTGCATTGATCAGTATGAATCCGCAACAAAAAAATCAACCCGAAAAAATTCAATATCCCCAGACAAATATACACTGCCTCGATGCCGAAAAACCAATTGACCAGTCCTGCCAGCAATGGCCCCATGGCAAGTCCGACATTTCCAAACATACCGTTATAGGCCATCCCTGTAGATGTTTTTGAAACACAACAGGCAATCCAGCCAAGTCCTGCCGGATGATAAATACCTGAAAAAAAACCTATTCCTGCAAGCGAGAGTTTAAGTGCCGAAGGAGAATCCACAAACATCGCAGCAAGCAGTCCGCAACTGCCTGCTCCCACAT
>RKSL01000280.1 GCA_008633435.1 Candidatus Desulfobulbus rimicarensis
TCGATTCGTGCATTGACTTCGGGGTAGCGTTTTAGGGCTTCGGTGGCGGCTTTTACAAAGAACGACATAAAGCCGAGTTTGATGCCATGTGATTTTTGAAAACGCTCTTGGTATTTACGGCGTAAGCGTGAGACTTCGCTCAAATCGACTTCGTTAAAGGTGGTTAATATGGCGGCTTTTTGTTGTGCTTCTAGCAAGCGTTCTGCGATGCGAGCACGTAATCGTGTCATGGGAACACGGCGTTCATTGCGACCCTCTGTGTCTGATGTCTCTGCTTTTTGGGTTGGGCTTGCGGGGGGTACTGTTGCAGCGGCATTAGTTGCAGGAGTGCTAGCTGTTGGAGTACTTTGTGTTGCTTGGATATGTTCTTTTACGTCTTCTTTAAGAATGCGACCGTGTTTGCCACTGCCTTGAATATCATTGCCTGATATGTCATTTTCTGCGAGGGTTTTTCTTACAGATGGGCTTGCACTCACTGGGGTGTTTGTGTCTGCGCTTGTTTCTGTGTTGTTGTCGCTACTGTTATCGTCACTGGTATTTGTCTTGGTTTCATCAATTATACCAAGCACATCACCACCGAGTACGATATCGCCTTCTTGTGCTCTAATTTCTACCAATACGCCTGAGGCTGGGGCGGGTACTTCTAAGGTGACCTTATCTGTTTCTAAGTCCAGTAGGTTATCTTCAATCGTAACATAATCGCCTTGTTTAACGACCCATGCGGCAATGCTGGCATCACTGACAGATTCTGGTAATTGTGGTACACGTATTTCAATAGTCATTTATTTTATTTCTCTGTTTGTAGCTGAATTTTAAGTGCTTCAAGCACAAGTGCTTGTTGCTGTTGATTGTGGACATTGTGTGAGCCTACTGCGGGTGCTGCAGCGCTAGGTCGGCTGACACAAGTAACTTCATAGAGGCTTTCATAGCGCCTAAAGCGGTGTTTGGTGCTATCCCATGCGCCTTGGTTTCTTGGCTCTTCTTGACACCAGACGAGTTCTTTTAAGGCAGGATACGTAATAAGAATTTTGCCTAAAAGTTCTTCAGGGAATGGGTAGAGCTGTTCAATACGAATTAAGGCAACATCAGTGATTTTTTCTGTGGTGGCTTTATCGAGCAAATCATAATAGATCTTGCCACTACACATGACGACACGCTTTATGTGCTTTTTATCTTGTAAAAAGCGCTCATCATCAATAATTGTGCGGAAATTTCCTTTGGTGAGTTCTTTAATGGAGCTAACTGCCGCAGGGTGACGTAGTAAGCTTTTGGGTGTCATGACAATCAGCGGACGACGATAGGGGCGTATCATCTGTCGTCGTAGCATGTGAAAGGTTTGTGCTGGTGTACTGGGCACACAAACCTGCATGTTTTGCTCGGCACAAAGTTGCATAAAACGCTCTAAACGTGCGGATGAGTGTTCTGCTCCCATGCCTTCATAGCCGTGTGGCAAAAATAATGTTAAGCCACAAAGTCGCCCCCATTTTTGTTCACCTGAGCTGATAAACTGGTCGATAACCACTTGTGCGCCATTGGCAAAATCACCAAATTGTGCTTCCCAAATAACGAGTGTGTCGGGTGATGAGGTGGCATAGCCATATTCAAAAGCGAGTACCGCTTCTTCTGATAAAACAGAATCAATGACATTAAAGTTGCCTTGATTTTCACTGGTATGACGTAAGGGAATCCACGCTTGGCGTTTGACTTGATTGTGTAATACGGCATGACGATGCGAAAAGGTTCCGCGACCTGAATCTTGTCCACTTAAACGCACGTGATAACCTTCTGATAGAAGCGTTGCGTAGGCGAGATTTTCGGCAAAGCCCCAATCAACTGGGCGTTTACCTGCTACCATTTCATCGCGGTGTTGGAGTATCTTTTTAATACGAGGATGAAGCACCATGTGTTCGGGTATAGTATGGCAGTTTTTAACCAGTTTTTTGAGGGTTTTATATTTGAAGCGGGTATCAGTGGGGGTTGTCCATTCGCGCCCTTTGTAGGCTTCCCAATTGACTTTGAAATGCTCAGGAATACTGCTGTAATCAAGGGTGTCAATGGCAGGAAGCCCTGCTTGAAGCCTTTCTTTGTAGTTTGCAACACGCTCATCTGGCTGGTTGTTTGTGAGGATGCCTTCATTCACTAATTTTTCAGCATAAAGTGCTCTGGTGGTTTTTTTGTTTTTGATGGCGGCATACATGACAGGCTGTGTCATGGCAGGCTCATCGGCTTCATTATGTCCATGTCTGCGGTAACAAACCAGATCAATGACAATATCTTTTTTGAATTGCAGACGATAATCTAGCGCAACTTGTGCGGCAAATGCGATGGCTTCTGGGTCATCCCCATTAACGTGCAATATCGGTGCATTAATCATTTTAGCCACATCTGTTGGATAATAGGTGCTGCGGCTATCAATCTGTGTGCTGGTGGTGAAACCAATCTGGTTATTGATGACGATATGAACGGTGCCATAAATACGGTAGCCCCGCGTTTGTGCCATATTAAAGGATTCCATGACGACACCCTGACCGGCAAAGGCGGCATCACCATGTATGACGACATTAACTACTTGTCCCCCCTGATCGGCGCGACGATCTTGGCGGGCGCGTACTGATCCACCTGATACGGGAGCTACAATTTCTAAATGAGAGGGGTTAAATGCTAAGGATAGGTGCATTGGGTCTTGGCTTGTCTGGATGCTACAAGAAAAGCCTTTATGGTATTTGACATCGCCAGCGGCATTGGCAGGGATGTAGTCATCAACATTGGTTCCTTCAAATTCTTTAAAGAGTTTGTCAGGTGATTTTCCCATAATGTTAACAAGTACATTAAGTCTTCCACGGTGAGCCATTGCTAAGGCTATTTCTCGCGTTTTTTGGCTGCCTGAGTGATGAATAATTTCTTGCAGTAGAGGGATGAGTGATTCTCCACCTTCCAGTGAAAAGCGTTTTTGCCCAACATAGCGTTTGTGTAAATAGCGCTCAAGGGTTTCTGCAGCCGTTAGATGATCGAGTAGCTTAACTTTCTTTTCATTGGGAAATTTAGGGCGCGCCTGACAAGGTTCTAGGCGACTTTGCAACCAGCGTTTTTCTTCGGTATCCATGATATGCATATACTCAATACCGAT
>RKSL01000120.1 GCA_008633435.1 Candidatus Desulfobulbus rimicarensis
GTCTACACTGTCTTCCCGATAAAATCCCTTCAGGTTCAAACTGAAATTATCACTGAGATCATGATACAATTCAAGGTTGACAGCAACTGAACCAGCCTGGTTTTGCTGATGCGAACTGATCCCATTTTCAGCAAACAACGTCCCTTCGAGAGCGAGATCTCAGTGATAATTTCAGTTTGAACCTGAAGGGATTTTATCGGGAAGACAGTGTAGACAGTGAGCGTAGCCACGGGGATGTCCGCCTTGCTGAATTGCTTTATTTTACAGATTCCTGGGAGCTTGCTGCTGGGGCAGGGCGGGTCTTCTGGGGAGCGACAGAGTTTGTTCATTTAGTGGATATTATCAATCAAACCGATCTGATTGAATCCCTTGACGGCGAGGAAAAATTCGGTCAACCCATGCTTCATCTGACCATTCCCAAAGAGTGGGGCGTGTTTGAGGCTTTTGTCCTGCCCTGGTTTCGTGAAAGGACGTTTCCAGGACAAGATGGAAGATTTCGCTCGCCTCTTGTTGTGGACAGTGATGCAGCCCGTTTTGAGAGCAGCAGCAGGCAGCATCACCTGGACGCTGCTCTACGCTATACCACAACCCTTGGCAATGCAGATATCGGTATTGCCCATTTTATCGGCACAGGTCGAGAACCTGCTCTGTTGCTGTCCAGCCAAGCGGGTACAGCTCCGGTTTTAATACCTTATTATCAGCAGATAGCTCAGACATCCCTTGATCTGCAATGGAGTGCAGGGGAGTGGCTGCTTAAAGGCGAAGCTCTCTATCGCAGCGGTCAGAGCCGTTCTTTTTCTGCAATAACCTGCGGATTTGAATACACCTACAGCGCACTTGGCAACACGCTGATGGATCTGGGGGTGATAGGTGAGTATGTTTTTGACGATCGCAACGAGGGCTGGATTACCACCATTTATGAGAATGATATTATGGGCGGCCTGCGTCTTGCTGTTAATGATCTGGATGATACAACCGTCCTTGTGGGTGTTATCAGGGATCTTGATTATGCCTCAACCATTATTCTGGTTGAGGCAAGCCGCAGGCTTGGAGATGCGATCCGACTTAACCTTGATGCGACCTGGTTTGTAGATATCGACCAGGAAGACCCTGCAGCGGCTTTGTCGCGCGACAGCGCTGTGAAACTTGAACTGGTCTGGTACTGGTAGGGTGTTGGCGAATTGTTATTCGTCCTGGGGAGAAACTGTTCCGGCTGGAAACTGGAGCTCCAGAGAAATACCTTCCGGCCCAGCGACAAAGACCTGATGTTCTCCACTTCCAGGGACGGTACGTTCGACATACTCCTGTTTGTTCTGTTTGAGTCTGTTGATTAATTCCCTGTAGCTGTCACCAGTAAAAGCGATATGGTCTACCGCTCCCCTGGAGCTATGTACAGAGGATGCCGCAAGATGAATGAGAGGTTTGCCCTCGCTGTAGAGCCAGGTTCCGTCAAAGGGGAACGGAGGTCGTGGGCCAGGCTCCAGGCAAAGGACTTCTTCAAAGAAATGCTGCATGCCCTTCAGGTCGCGGGTGCAGATTAAGACATGATCAATTCTCATTTCTAGAGGCCTTAAGTTGTTGCCGGCGTTGCGCTCTACGCTGAATCGCTTCCCTGTTTCTTCGCTTTTCTTCTGCTGTTTCAGGCTTGTATTCACGTACTTTGGTCGGCTGCAGATCTTTGTCCATGGCGACAAAATTGAGGTAGGCTGAGGCAATGTGCCGTTGCTCTCCTGTACGCATGTCTTCACTGACAACACGTACCCCGATTTCCATGGATGAGCGGTGGGTCATGTTCAGGCACCCCTGAAGGTTGAGCAAATCTCCAACATGCACTGGCCTGTGAAAGTCAATTCGTTCAATGGAGGCAGTGACGACATTGCTCCTGGCGTATCTTGTGGCAATGACAAAGGCAGCATCATCAATGAGCTGCATGATGACCCCACCGTTCACATTCCCGGCCGGATTGGCGTGATAGGGCATCATGACATGGGAAATCACAGTACCGCAGAATTCAGATGAGTTACAGTCGGACATAGTCTTTTCTCGGTATAAAAAAGGTGTCTCCCCGTGGCAGGGAGACACCTCGGTTACGGTTATTTTTTCCTGAAGACCAGCTTGTTATCAAGCCCCTTGTCAATCAGGATATGATCACCTTCCAGAAAGTTACCTTCCAGAATTTCAAGTGCCAGCGGGTCTTCGATATACCGCTGGATAGCCCGTTTCAAGGGGCGCGCACCAAAGGTTGGGTCATAGCCCACTTCAACCAGAAACTGTTTGGCCTCATCGGTAAGTTCAATTGTGTATTTCCGATCTTCAAGGCGACTTGCCATGCGTCGAATCTGGATATCAACGATTTGGAGCAGGTCTTCTCTGGTCAAGGCCTGAAAGGTGATGATTTCATCAACCCGGTTTAAAAATTCCGGCCTGAACTGTTTATGGAGCAGCTCATCTATCTGCTGCCGCATCTGTTCAGGATCTTTCTGACCAAGTTCCATAATAATATGACTGCCAAGGTTGGATGTCATTATTAAAATAGTGTTTTTGAAAGAGACTGTTCTGCCTTTACCATCAGTCATCCGGCCATCATCAAGCACCTGAAGAAGCACATTAAACACATCTGGATGCGCTTTTTCAATTTCATCCAGCAGGATAACCGAGTAAGGCCGTCTGCGAACAGCTTCTGTGAGCATACCACCTTCATCATACCCAACATATCCCGGAGGTGCTCCTATGAGGCGTGCCACAGAATGTTTTTCCATGTATTCTGACATGTCAATACGGATCATGGCCTGCTCAGAGTCAAAAAGAAAATCAGCCAGACTGCGGGCCAGTTCTGTCTTTCCAACCCCTGTGGGGCCAAGAAAGATAAATGAACCAAGTGGCCGGTCAGGATCCTGCAATCCGGCCCGAGCCCTCCTGACAGCATTGGCCACTGAGACAATAGCGTCTTTTTGACCAATGACCCGGTGTGCCAGAGCTTTTTCCGCATGAACCAGTTTTTCCTTTTCTCCTTCCAGGAGTTTGTCCACAGGAATACCTGTCCATTTGGCAATAACTCCAGCTATGTCCTCGGCTGAAACCTCTTCTTTGAGCATCTGGCTGTTTTGCTGGATCTCTTCAAGTTTCTTGTTTTGCTCTTCAAGTTCTTGTTCAAGTTTGACAATTTTGCCATAGCGGATTTCAGCCACCTTACTCAACTCTCCGCTGCGCTCAGCCCGCTGTTCTTCCATGTGGGCTTCATCAATGGCTGTTTTGATGTCACGAATATGTTGAATAACATCCTTTTCCAGCTGCCACTGGCCTTTCATGCCATTGAGCTGCTCATTGAGTTCGGCAAGCTCTTTTTTGAGTTTGTCGAGGCGTTCTTTGGACGCAGCATCAGTTTCTTTTTTTAATGCCTCCTGCTCAATTTCCATCTTGATGCGCTTGCGGTCAAGTTCATCGATTTCCGTGGGCATGGAATCTATTTCAATGCGCAGCTTTGAGGCTGCCTCATCAATGAGATCAATGGCTTTATCCGGCAGAAAACGGTCGGTAATATATCTGTTGGACAACACAACAGCAGCAACTGTTGCTGAATCCTGAATCCGGACACCGTGATGCACCTCATATTTTTCTTTAATACCACGCAAAATGGCAATGGTATCTTCTTCTGTTGGCTCCTGGACAAGTACTGGCTGAAAACGCCGCTCAAGAGCAGCATCTTTTTCAATGTATTTACGGTACTCATCAAGGGTGGTCGCACCAACACAGTGCAGCTCCCCACGGGCAAGAGCTGGTTTGAGCATGTTGGAGGCATCCATTGACCCCTCAGAGGCACCAGCACCGACAAGGGTGTGGATTTCATCGATAAAGAGGATGATTTCTCCTGCTTTTTTCTCCACTTCCTTGAGCACTGCCTTTAAACGGTCTTCAAATTCGCCCCGATATTTTGCCCCGGCAATGAGTAGTCCCAGATCAAGCGAGATCACCTGTTTGCCCTCAAGGGTTGCTGGAATGTCGCCATTGACTATCCGCTGGGCAAGTCCCTCAACAATGGCAGTCTTGCCGACCCCGGGCTCACCGATGAGAATGGGGTTATTCTTGGTTCGTCGGCTGAGTACCTGAATAATGCGCCTGATTTCTTCGTCACGGCCGATAACCGGATCAAGTTTACCCTGGCGGGCAACATCAGTCAGGTTGCGGGCATATTTTTCAAGCGCCTGGTATTTATCTTCAGGATACTGGTCAGTAACCCGTTGATTGCCACGAATTGTTGTCAGTGCCTGTAAAAAACCGTCACTGGTTACTCCTTGGCTGTTGAGCATTTGGCTCACTTTAAGATCAGGTGCCGCCAGCATGGCCATGAACAGGTGCTCCTGGCTGACAAACTCATCCTGCATGGATGATGCGGCTGTAAACGCCTGATCAAGGATTGCTTTAAAGTCCTGGGACATATATGTCTGCCCTGCACCTGCACCACTGACTTTGGGCAGCTGGTCAAGCAGTTGGTTAACTTGGCTGAGGACAAGGCTTGGTTCAACACCCATTTTCTGCAATACAGGCACGACCACGCCTTCGGGCTGCTCAAGAATGGCTTTGAGCAGATGCTCAGGCTGCATTTCCTGATTGCCAAACTGCTGGGCAGTATTATGTGCCGTTTGAATCGCTTCCTGCGATTTCACGGTAAATTTATCATGTTGCATATCTTTCTCCTCTCCTGCTTTGAATTCCTCAAAAAACAAGGGTTTATTGTTCTTTCATGCAGAAGAAAATAAGACTGAATAGGGAGGTGTCAAGTTGAGAGCAGCAAATATCGTTATTTTTTCCGGAAAAACGGATTTGACGAAAAGCAGGGAAAAAGTAAAAGAATACAGGGAATAAAAAAAGCTCCTGCCGGAAAGGGCAGGAGCTTGAAAATCAGACGTTGTGAATATCAGCCGCCACAACCTCCGGAACTGCAGGAGCCTGAACTGCATCCGCCACCACCACCAACAGGATTAGTTGAGGTGATGGAAAAACCGGAGCGATAGCCAGCTTCCAGAAAATCAACTTTAATTGCTCCACAGGAAGAGAGCAGACTCTCTTCAACCAGGAAGGTAACACTATCTTCCTGAAACGTTTTGTCGTTGTCTTTTGGCTCATCCAGAGCCAATCCCAGTGATGGGCCTGCTCAGCCACCCTGCATTAATGCAATGCGAACTGAGGAATCAATGTTGTTCTGCGCGAGATATGTTTTCAAGTTCTCGACGGCTGAACTTGTTACTTCCAGCATGTTAACCTCCTCGTGTATTGAAAAAGACTGGACGAATAAAAAAATCCAATTTGAATCATTATTGTCTTATATAGATAAGGTAGTTTGTTTGATAAGTCAATGGGGGAATAGCAAAATACCAGAAATCTACAACAAAGAATATGTGCCACATTGTATTATGTGCTGATGTGCGACACCCATATAAAAATAAAAAGAGAAAAAAGTCACTTATTTTGAAAATAAATTGCTATTCTCTTGTGTAGACTTTACTCTGAGTATCGACGATACAACCTGCAGGCTACGTTGTTTAGATATTTTGAGAACAGGATGAACCAATGCGAAAAATTGTCATTTCTACAGGCGGTGGTGATGCGCCGGGTTTAAACGCTGTAATTTTTGCTGTCGTAAATTCTGCCACCCGTCGTGGTTGGGAAGTGTACGGCAGCAGGCAGGGGTATAAGGGGTTACTTGATCATGATTACCTCGTGCGGCTGACTCCGGAAGATGTCGAAGGTATAACGCCCACGGGAGGTACCATCCTTGGCTCGACCAATAAAGGAAATCCCTTTCACATGCCGGTACATAATCTTGCCGGTGAAAAATCTATTATAGATATTTCTGATAAAATTCTCGATAATTTTAACAGACTTGGGTTTGACTGCCATATTGCTGTTGGTGGAGATGGAAGCCTTGAGATAGCGCATAATTTTGCCCAAAAGGGTATGCCGGTTATCGGCGTTCCCAAAACTATTGATAATGATCTGGAAGCCACTGATCGAACTTTTGGCTTTGACACTGCTGTTGCCACTGCTACCGAGGCCTTGGACAAGCTGCATTCTACAGCAAAATCACACGACCGGGTGATGGTGGTCGAGGTGATGGGACGTGAATCAGGCTGGATCGCTCTCTATTCAGGAATATCCGGAGGTGCGGATGTTATTCTTATTCCTGAAATTCCCTTTAATATGGATGCGGTGTGCAAAAAAATAACGGAGAATGAACTTCACGATAAGGATTACTCTATTGTTGTGGTTGCTGAGGGGGCTAAAGCAGAAGGTGGTACTGTTATTGACAGGGGAAAGGGTGAAGAGGGGCGGGAAGAGGTTGTTCTTGGAGGGATCGGTGAATGGGTGGCCAATGAGATCCGACAATGCATAGGCAAGGATACCCGTTCTCTGGTGTTGGGACATCTCCAGCGCGGCGGTTCTCCAACGACCTATGATCGTCTGCTGGCATTGCGTTTTGGTGCAGCTGCTGTGCGAATGGCAGATGCAGGTGTTTTTGATCATATGGTTGCCTCTATGCCCCCGAAGATGATCTCTGTTCCCCTGGAAGATGCTATCCGCACCCGCAAAAAAATTGATCTGAACGGTGACAAAGTGTTAACTGCAAGGGAAATAGGTATTTGCCTTGGAGATGTTGATTAAAATGCACACCAGCGACGCTTTGCAGCAAATTTTCGATCTCCTGCATTCGCATTATGGCCCGCTTGACTGGTGGCCCGGAGATTCGCCATTTGAAATCATGGTTGGTGCAATCCTTACCCAGAATACCAACTGGCGCAATGTGGAGAAGGCGATAGATAATTTACAGGCCGCCGATCTGTTGTCCCTTGAAAAGATGAATCAACAGCCATCAGAGTCTTTGGCTGAAATTATCCGGCCGGCAGGATATTTTACAGTCAAAGCAGCACGACTACTGAACCTTTGCCGTATGCTTAAGGAAAGGTGGCATTGTGACCTGGAAAATTTTTTGCAACAGTCCAAAGATACCCTGCGTGAAGAGTTGCTTATGGTGAAGGGTATTGGACCGGAGACTGCAGATTCTATTATTTTATATGCCGCAGAGCAGCCTGTTTTTGTTGTGGATACCTACACACACCGGATTTTGTCACGCCATGACATTATTCCGGAAGAATACGATTATAGCGAGATACAGGAGACATTTACAGATAATCTTGAGGAGAGTGTCTCTTTATTTAACGAGTATCATGCACTTCTTGTCCAGGTGGGGAAAGATTTCTGCAAAAAATCCAAACCAGATTGTGAATCCTGCCCCCTGCGTGTGCTGCTTCCTGCCACGTAATATGATACTGTTTTCGTGCTGCCATATTGCCCGCCTGTTGAATTGTTGATACTACTCCACCGCATCCAGTTTTTTACCCAGATACAGGCATAGATGACAGGTATATCTCTCTTGAGATTTTTTTGAGCTCCTGGGTAAATTCAAATTACTTTTCACATGCTCCTAATGAGCTTAATAGGGAATCTGTGGAGTATGCTCATGATACTGATTATGATAAAGATGAGGGCGGAACAGGTGAGAGCCGTGATACTGTGACTGTGCAGATTGCTTACGAACTGTAATGTCATGCTTGACCTTCTGATGCGGCTGGCAGTGCGCCGTTGAGTCAGGAAGGTTCCAGGTGCTCCTGTAACCCTTCCAGCAGAACAAATCTGCCCAGGGGGATGATATCACAGGGAAAACTGCCGATAAAGAGTGGGTTACTGCAAAGTCCCCCGGAAAGATATAATGTATCCGGGGTTCCGGCAAATCGCCAGGCGTTGCGGGCGATGCCACGAACAAATTTAGCGACAGCCTCAGTTTCTGAAATACCGGCAATCACCGCATCAAAGATGTTGCTCATGCCCAGGACGCCACAGGTAATTGAAAAGCCGTTGTCCGGTACAGGAACCGTTGTATAATCAATGTCGTAATACTTAGAGAGCAGTTCAATGGTAAAACCCATTGAGGCACCACATTCGGCGTTCCAGCCCATATCGTCAACTATCCCGTTGCAGTAACGAACAAACTTTATGTCTCTGCTGCCACAGTCGAGCAGCACGAAATCTTGTTCGTTGATGACTCGTTTGCCGCCCCGGGCAAGGGCAGTGAGTTCGTTAATACTCTGCCTGCTCCGCCGTTGAGCATTGTGGCCGGTGGCCAGATCGGCCATGAAATCACGGTTGAGGTCACGTGTGGGCAGGACAGCAGGCTTTTGGTCTGTTGCCGTGTCCAGAAGCTTGCAATAGGATGTGCCAAAATCAGCAAGCAGCATGGAGATTCCCTTGGGTGTGAACATCTGAGAGTTCAAGAAATGCTTCAATTTTTGCACGGGCACTGGAGCCTGCCGTGACATCACAGTCCAGATATAATGCCTTGGGATGGTTATCGGCCAGATGTTTTGCAAGTGCGGTTTTGGCACAAAATGACTGGGCAAAAAAGACCGTGGGGACATCCGGGTTGGAATAAGTTTCGAGCGCAAGGTTGGCTGGTGTCTTGTTTTCCATGCATCTGGTCCAACCATAAACATGGGTGGAGTCAGGGAAAAGGGAAAGAATTGAGAAATCCCGTGGCGGAACCCCCCAAAACCCTGCGGTGGGCCTGCAGGATGCGTGCGATTCAGACGGTTTCGGCGATTGCACCCCTTTGGTGATTTTGAGCAGTTTATCTAATAGTGGCAGGGAGCTCTTACAGATTGCCGTGCCAAAATCCTCCATATCCTGATTTCTGGTTGCGGTGATTGGCACGCCAAGAGTGTCTGTAAGAATTCGGGCAACATGGAGGGCGCAGTCGCATTTTCCAGGGCCGACATCGATATAAATATGGTCAAGTTTTAAATGCATACTATTTAAGACCACTGTACGCAGGATTGCACAGTACACCCGGGGAAGATGTTTGGCTGTGAGGTCTATTGGCAGTTGTAACTGGGGTTCGTCCAAATCTAAAATAATGTTGCGGGTTCGGCGGATCTCCTGAATGATTTTCAGTGGAGGTATACCGACTATGCCGATTTTATTTTTCATTTTTTATTTTTCATCTTTCATTGCTTCTGTACAGGGATTTTGACAATCTCAGCATCATGTATCCTCTCTCAGCAGAAGGAAAAGTCCTAAGGAACCAATGAAAATATGGATGGCAGAAGCGGCAAACAGGGGGTTCATATAGCCGGTTTTGGCAAGGGATTGCAGGGTGCCCCAGACTCCCCAGCAGGCAAAGGCCATACCGCAACTAACGGGGATCGCAAGAGAAAGATCTCGCCCCCATTTTCTGTACACCATGAGCAGCAGAGGCAGGCCGAGCAGCAGCAGGGGCAGGCCAAGCAGGATATACGAGACCCGGCCGTAAAAATCTGCCCAGGCTGCGGTTGCCTCATCTGGGGATTTTTTATGCAGAGCCTCGCGATAAAGCCCTGTCAGGGACAGTTCTTTTGAGCGGTATCTGGAAACAAAAAAATCTGCAGGTTTGTCAAAAAAACCAAAATCACGGCGGCTAAAAACTTCTGTGAGAAATTTATCCCCTGGCACGGCTGTTTGCAGTTGTCCCTGGTAGAGGGTCCAGATGCCGTTCTGCCATTCAGCCCGGCGGGCAGCTATCAGCGAATTCAAGCGATACTCGCTGTCCCAGGATGCGTAAGAAAAAAAATGAAATTCGTCTTTATGAGGATCTGGTCTGGCAAATGAATAAAATCCGTCAACACCCCTGTAATAATAGCGGCCATTACGATAAATCCCCAGGGGTACCCGACCTTTGACCTCTTTGTTCCATATCTCATTGGTTTTGGCAACGGTCTTGGGTAGCAACACTTGAGAGGCGGTCAGCTGAAGTAGAGAAACCGCAATACCTGCGGCGATGATTGGCCCGGTAATCTTGCGTAACGGTATTCCACATGATTTTAAGGCTATCAGTTCATTAGAATGGTTGAGTATCCCCAGGGTGACAACTCCGGCCAGTAAAATACAAACGGGGCCCATCTGCTCAAGGATAAAGGGAATGTTCAGTACAAAAAAATGAATGACCAGCCCCATTGACTTGCCTTTTTCCATGAAGTCATCAATTTTTTCAAAAAAATCAATCAGTACATAGATGGCGATGAAGCTCATCATAATCATCATGATGTTCTTGAGAAATTGGAGAAGAATGTAGCGATTGAGAAGATTCACGGGTTGGTTACGATTCTAATATATGAGAAAGAGAGCTGCAGATGCGCAGACTGGTTTTTACCAATGGGTTTTTATTGTTTACCTTTCAGCCATGTAGTACCCTCTGTAGATTATACAGTCAAGTATTCAATGGAATTTAGACCACCTTGAAAAATTGCCTTTTCGCCCGATTTCTGCGTCACAGGCTAATGAATAATGTTCACACAGGACAAATAAGCTGCCCTTTTTAATTATCCTGTTCCTCGGAGTTTCCCGATGGTCGCTTACCTGATCTCGAACGAAAATTCTAATTGTTCAAGGCACCCTTTTCTTTATAGGAGTTCGTCGTTGTGAAAACCCTTTCCCTGGTGACTGCTGTTGCCGTGCAGGCCAGTGCGCCGAGTCTTGCCGATAATACAGCAGATATTGATCGTTTGAAAGCAGCTCTTGAGTTGTCGCTTCCTGCACAGTTGAACAGAAATATAAATGTACCCTATAGCTGCATGGCGCGTGTCGCTGCGGCGTTCAGGAACGTCGATTTCAAAGGGTATGCTGTGCTTAATGTTTTGCCCTGGCAGCTGGATGTTGTCGATTTTCTGCCAGATGTTCCTGCGTTTCTGCCGGCATTGGCTCTGGATCTGGGCACGACCCATCTGGAGGCCACCCTGATCGATCTGCTCACAGGGAAATCATTGGCTCACGATCATGCCGTCAATGCACAGATTGAGTATGGCACAGATATACTCAGCCGTATTCATTTTGCCCAGCAGGGGAGAGATGATAACGGCCTTGAGCTGCTGCAAAAAGCCATTGTTGGGTCAATTAATGGGTTGATTGAGGATCTTACCAGTCAGTGTGACTGTGTACCTGCTGATGTGCGGGCGGTTTCGGTGTCCGGCAATACGACAATGGTACATTTGCTCCTGGGACTCAACCCATATCATATCTGTAGAGAACCCTATATTCCGTTGGTTAATGATCCTGATCCTTTTTTGTGTAGAGAAATAGCCATTTCCACACATCCTGAAGCCATGGCATGGGTTTTACCAAGTATTGGCAGTTACTTTGGCGGGGATTTGATTTCAGGTATACTGGCCTCAGGGCTTGATCAGGCTGAAGAAACCAGCATGTTGATTGACGTGGGCACCAATGCTGAGGTTGTGCTTGGGAACCAGGAATGGCTGATTGCCTGTGCCGGTGCAGCCGGCCCTGCCCTTGAAGGTGGAGTTGCCAGAATGGGGATGCGAGCTGCCTCAGGTGCTGTTGAACATGTGAGTATTGACCGAAAGCGATGGGAAATTGATGTGCAAACTATTGACAATGCACCAGCAGTCGGTATCTGCGGTTCAGGCCTGATCGATCTTGTTGCTGAACTGTATCTTGCTCAGGTTGTTGACTTACGGGGTAAGTTTCAGGGGGAGTTTGTCGGGAAGAGTGAAGCGCAAAAACGATTTATCCGTAAACATCTTGTCGAACTGGAGGGAGAAAAAGCCTTTATTCTGGTACCGATCGAGCAGTCGGGCAGTGATGATCCGGTATTGCTTACTCAGATTGATTTAGATGCCATGATGCGCTCTAAAGCAGCTATGTATGCAATCTTAACCACTTTGACCAACCAGGTAGGCGTTGAGTTTACTGATCTGTCAAAAATTTATGTGGCTGGAGCATTTGGCAAACATATTGACCCCCGTCAGGCTATTACTCTTGGTATGTTACCAGATCTTCCCCTGGAAACGTACCAGGGGATTGGTAACAGTTCCCTGCATGGTGCTGAGCGTATTCTTCTTGATGAACAATCTTGGCTGAGGGCTCGCACGATAGGTGGCAAGATTACCTATATAGAATTGAATGTTAATCAGGATTTTATGATACGTTTTTCCGGATCTCGTTTTATCCCCCACACAGATCCACACCTGTTTCCTTCGGTTCCTGTGTTTACTTGAGGCTCTCTTGGGAGAGGTTTTTGGATTCATCAGCTTGCATTTTCTGGTTCCTCTATGGTATGGTACATCCTGTTCCTGTTGTCGTAGTCATGGATAATGGCTGCAAGGCAATAGAAAAGGAATAACGACTATGATTATTTTTTCTGCAGATAGAGTCGGATGTATTGTTGCAACAGGAGAGGTTTCTTTTCCTGTTGCTGTTGTTAAAAGCTAAGTTTATCACCACTGTTTCACTCTTTTAGGGAGAAACAGTGGTTTTTTTTTGTCAGGTAGATCTTTTGAAGAAACAACGACTGGAAAAAATTGCTGATATTGTCACAAGTAGTGCCAGCCGCAACTCTGCTGTTGCAAGATTGAACGGGTTCTACGAGTGTTTTGATCGTGATGATGAGGTGTTGATCGTTATCAGTGCAGATCCTGATGCATTGGCCAGTGCCATGGCTGTGAAGAGGTTGCTCAGTTACCGGGTGGGAAGTGTAACCATTGGTTATCCAAATGAAATCAGGCGGTTGAATAACCTTACCATGGTAGAGCGATTAAAAATACCCATTGAGCGATTGCACACCCTGCCGGTTAATGACTATTCAAAGCGTATTCTACTTGATTCCCAGCCCAATCATCATCCCTGTTTTGAAAAGCTTGAATTTGATGCAGTGATCGACCATCATCCGATAACTGAGGGGTGGGATGCCCAGTTTATTGACATTCGCTCAGACTATGGTGCTGTCTCTTCCATGATGGTGGAATATCTTCGCGCAGCCGGGATTAAACCATCAGTTGCCCTGGCTACGGCACTTTATTATGGCATAAAGGTTGACACCCAGGATTTTGAAAAGAAGAACATGCAGTTGGCCGATGGCATATCGTTTCGTTATGTGTTTAACATTGCCAATCGTAATCTGGTTCGCAAGTTTGAGTTGACTGAGTTACGCAGGTCAGAGCTCAAATATTTCAAGATTGCTTTAAACGAGGTCAAGTCAAGAAAGGGCAGGGCGTATGTTCATCTTGGGAGAGTCGGCACTCCGGATATTCTTGTTATAATAGCAGATTTTCTCAACCGGGTGGATAAATTTGACTGGGTGCTGGTCTCAGGTATTTTTGGTGAACGGCTGGTCGTTATTATCCGCTGTGACGGGTACCGAAAAAATGCGGGTAAGCTGGCTAAAAAAACTTTTGGTGAATATGGCCCGGCTGGTGGTCATCGCGAAGCAGCCCGGGCAGAGGTTCCGCTTAAAAACCTCCCTCTGCGTGAGGGGCAGGAGTTTACCACCAGTGCCTTGATCCGGATTGCCACCCAACATATGTAGAGAGGTCACGGTACTGCGTAGAGCTGTTTGAACCAGCAAGGTCGGAACTCCTGTTTTCACACTCAGAACGTATTAATTTCCTTGCCATAACGCGAAGAAGTGCAATAGACTGTCTGGAAAAGTTAATAATTTTTTCAAGCAGGTGTCTGAATGCTTAAGCCTTCTACTCTGGCAATGATTCTGGCTGGTGGCAGGGTCGGTGAACTGGGGGTTCTCACCCATTACCGACCTAAATCTGCAGTACCTTTTGGTGGCTTTGCCCGGGTCATTGATTTTCCTTTAAGCAATCTGATGCATTCCCGCATTGAACGGATTGCCATTTTAAGTCAGTATCGTTCGTATTCGTTAATTAATCATCTTGGCACAGGGGCTGCCTGGGACATGATAGGACGACATCGCGGCATCTCTATCCTGCCTCCGTTTAAAGATTACGAAAACCCGCACTGGTATCGCGGTTCAGCTGATGCAGTGTACCAGAATCTTGACTTTATCAGGTATCATAATCCCGCAGAAATTCTTGTGCTTTCAGGTGATCATATCTATACCATGGATTATCGAAAGATGATTCGTTACCATAATGAACAGAAAGCAGATTTGACCGCAGCTTTCATCCAGGTGAAAAAAGATGATGCAGCTTCACGCTTTGGCGTTGCAGAGATTGCACGGACATCATCTGAAGGGGGGAAACTCCTGTCCTATGAAGAAAAACCGAAGAATCCCAAAGGGACCTGGGCCTCTTTAACTGTTCTTTGTTTTCGTCCTGACGTGTTATTTGAAGTGCTTCAAGAAAATCAGCACAATACCTCTTATGAGTTTGGTCGTGATATTATCCCTCTTATGATGTCTCAAAAGATGAATGTGCATGGGTATAAGTTTCGAGGCTACTGGGGGTACACCGGCACCATTGATGAGTATTGGCAGACGTCCATGGAGCTATTGGGAAAAAATCCTGTAATTGATATGGAAAAATGGGGAATCCGGACAAATCTTGAACATCGGGGAATCCGTGACTGCCAGCCGCTTAAAGTCGGCAATAACGGTGTCCTGGAAAATTC
>RKSL01000121.1 GCA_008633435.1 Candidatus Desulfobulbus rimicarensis
AAGCGTTGACTCAATCAATGCGCTTGCAGAAAAATCAGAAATGCCAGCGTTGCTGATCACAGTTGATAATGGAATAAGCAGCGTTAAAGAAGTTCGCTATGCAAAGAAAATAGGATTTAAAGTTATAGTAACAGATCATCATTTACCAGGAAAAACCATCCCAGAAGCTGACGCAGTTGTTAATCCTAAGCAGGCTGGTTGCTCTTTTACAGAAAGTGATATTTCAGGAGTTGGAGTTGCATTTTTTGTGGTCATGGCAGCTCGCAGACAACTGGTTGAGAACGGTTTCTGGACCAAAAAGAGTATGCCAAACCTTAAAAACATTCTTGACCTTGTGGCGCTTGGCACAGTAGCTGATGTTATGAAACTTCAGGGCGTTAACAGGATTCTTGTCAAAAGTGGGCTTGAGATACTCAGCAAAAGACAAAGACCAGGAATACAAGCGTTATGTGGACTGGCTAACATTGAAGAACAAAAAGTTTGCTCTGAAGACATATCCTTTAAGCTTGCTCCACGGATAAATGCAGCAGGTAGGCTTGGTAAACCATTCATTGCGCAACAACTATTGGTTGCCAAAGAAAGCAGTAAAGCCCTGGCAATGGCAAAAACACTTGAAGAAACAAATGCCAGACGAAGAGAAATTGAAGAAGAGGTACTTGTTAACGCTTTAAAAGAAGCAGAAAAGCAGGTAGTTGAAGGGAAAAATGGTATCGTTGTTTATGGTGAACAATGGCACCAGGGTGTGCTTGGCATCATTGCCTCAAGGGTAAAAGATAAATTCAACTTTCCAGTTTTTGTGTTAACAAAGACGAAGGATAATACCTACAAAGGATCAGGCAGATCAGTTAAAGGATTAAACCTTTACAACATACTTTCAGAGTGTGACGATTTACTTGAAAAATTTGGCGGACATGCCATGGCTGCAGGGCTTACGCTGCCTGCAGAAAATATTGCATTGTTTGCAAAACGCTTTAACAAGGTTGCTACTGAAAACATCCATCACCATGGGGTGGATAAGAATGAACTTATGGTCGACATGGTCATTGATGACACCGTGGGCATACAAAATTTTGTAGGTATCCTGGGTCACATGGAACCATTTGGCAAGGGCAATCATGAACCCGTTTTTTTACTAAAAAGTATCCAGCTTGAAAAGGTGAGCATGATAAGGGAGCATTTACGGTTTTTTGTTCAGATCAATGCAACCCGAATCCAGGGTATTGGATTTTTCATGGCCCATCTGTATGAACTTACAGCTGGGCCTGTTGACCTTTGCTTGAAATTGAAACAAACAACATACAAGGGAAGACAAAGGGTAGAGGTGCAGGCAGTTGGCATATTTCCAACCAATTGATATTTCAGGATATATAAAAATTTAACATAATATATATTATGCGACATTGCATATATCCTGTTATTTATCCTTTTTCCATCCTTTAGATGAGTGGCTGGCTGCAAACAGCTCATCCTTAAAGGGTAGACTTTCAGAAACTTTTACAGTTAAATGTTCTCTGGAACGTATCCAAGATATATATATGTTCCTAATAATCACGCTGTTTATAACGAAATAACAGCACGTTGATACTCGTTGTTAATTTAAAAGATATTCTTTTGGAGCTTGCATAATGAATCGCACCATTTACCAGGAACCTCTTGTCAGCCGCTATACCAGCAAAGAAATGCAAGAGCTCTTTTCAGAACGGTATAAATTTACTCAATGGAGACGCTGCTGGGTTGCACTTGCTGAAGCTCAACTTGAACTTGGCCTTAATCTCGTTACACAAGAGATGGTTCACGAGCTGAAACAGCATATTGATGACATTGATTTTGAAGTAGCTGCAGCTAAAGAAAAGGAAATCAGGCATGATGTCATGGCGCATGTCTATGCATATGGCTTGCAATGCCCTAAGGCAGAGCCCATAATTCACTTGGGAGCTACATCACAGTTTGTTGTCTGCAACACAGATCTGCATATCCAGAAAAATGCTATCCAGCTTGTCAAAACCGGCCTTGTTAATGTCATATCGCAACTTTCTACATTCTCCATCAAGTATAAAGATATGGCTACTCTTGGGTTTACCCATTATCAACCAGCACAACCCACCACTGTTGGTAAACGTAATACCCTGTATATACAAGATTTATTAATGGATCTTGACTATATAGAAAGTCTTGAAAAACAACTGAAAGCCCGTGGTGCAAAAGGCACTGTCGGCACCCAGGCCACCTTTCTTGAACTGTTCTCTGGAGACCATGAAAAAGTACGTCAACTTGACATGTTAGTCTCTAAAAAGCTTGGCTTTGATACAGTTTTTGGTGTAACTGGTCAAACCTATCCAAGAAAGCTTGATATGAAAACAGCAGAGACCCTTTCAGGCATAGCCGCTTCTGCTCATAAATTTGCAGTCGACATGCGTTTGCTTTCAAACCTCAAGGTTCAGGAAGAACCATTTGCCAAGAAACAGGTTGGAAGCTCTGCTATGGCCTACAAACGTAATCCCATGCGCTCGGAAAGAATGACAGGTCTTTCGCGTAAACTTATGGGTTTGCCTGCAAACTTTGCATCAACTGCTGCCAATCAATGGTTTGAACGAACGTTGGATGATTCTGCGATACGTCGTATGGATATGGCACAGGCTTTCCTTCTTACCGATGCAATCTTAAAGTTATACATTAACATTACAAGTGATATGGTTGTTTACCCAAAGCAAATAGAAAAATATCTCAAATCTGAACTTCCTTTCATGGCCACTGAAAAGATTTTAATGGCCTGTGTTGAGCGAGGCAAAAGCAGGCAGGATATCCATGAAATAATTCGTGAACATTCTGTTGCTGCAGGGCTTGCAGTCAAAGAGATGGGTGTGGATAACGACCTTCTTCAACGCCTGGCCAATGATCCTGGTATACCTTTTGAGCAGGAGGAGCTTGAAAAACTTATTGGAAACTATCAGGAGTTTACCGGAAGAGCCCCGCAGCAAACTCAGGAATATATCCACGAGACCGTAACGCCTGTTTTACACAAATACAAAGAGATGATAGGAGAAGTTGACTCAACACTTAAGGTTTAGGTTGTTTTGTAATGGATGCTTTTCATACCTTCTATCTTCGAATTTCTCCAGCAAAAATTAGCCTTCTTCGATTTCTTCTGGAGGGATACGAGGGCCTTGCTATCGTGTCAACTCTTGATGTTAAGCAAGGGTTGATACGATTGCTTGTGCATAAAACACGAACCCAAGAGTTTTGGGATTTTATTGAGGCGGTCAGCCTTGAGTATAACTTTTCTGCTCATGCCTCGCTCTCTTAATACGTATCTATAAGGTGGCCTAATCTATTGCATGAAATTTTCCATGTAATCCTCTAATTCCACAAAACTATCACATGCCTAAACACCTTTTCATAAAGACATTTGGCTGCCAGATGAATGAGCGTGACTCTGAAATCATTGAGCAGCTCCTTGCTCAGGATGGATATATATCAGTGAGCCAGCCTGAAGAAGCAGATCTTGTTATCTTGAATACCTGTTCGATTCGTGCCAAAGCTGAGCAAAAAGTTTTCAGCCTTCTTGGTATGTTGCGCAAAACACAGGAAAAGAATCCCTTATTAACAATTGCTGTTTGTGGTTGTGTTGCCCAGCAGGAAGGCAAAGCCATTTTTAAAAGAATGCCTCATGTTTCGATTGTCGTTGGCACTCAACAGATTTATCAGCTGCCCAACATGCTTGCCCGTCTTGAACGTGGTGAAAGTACACGTGAAATTTCATGTGATCTTGAAAAGTCATTTGTTATCCCGCCTTTCCAGAAGCTCCTTGAAGAATCTCCTGCCCCCTCCCCTGCTCCATCTGAATATAAAAAATTTATTACTATAATGCAGGGATGTAATAATTTTTGCAGCTATTGCGTGGTTCCTGCAACTCGTGGACGTGAAATAAGTCGTCCAGTTGCAGATATACTTGAAGAAGTGCACTTGTTGGTGGACAGGGGGATTAAAGAGATCACCCTGCTCGGTCAGAACGTCAACTCCTACGGCTTAACAAACCCTGTGGCAGAAAAAGCAACAGGATTTGCTGACCTTCTTACTCTGGTTGCCCAAATCCCCGGCGTGGAGCGTCTACGTTTTACCTCGTCAAATCCACAAGATTTATCTCATGAGCTGATGCAATGCTTTAAGTATTTAGATAACCTTTGCCCCCATTTTCATCTGCCAGCACAATCCGGCTCTAATGCTGTTTTGCAAAGGATGCATCGTAAATATACGCGTGAACTTTATCTTGAAAAGGTTGAATCGTTGCGTTTAGCCTGTCCTGAAATTGCCCTGAGCACAGATATCATAGTTGGGTTTCCCGGTGAAACTGATAGTGATTTTGAACAGACCATGGATCTTCTCGAAACTGTACGCTACCATGGATCATTTTCTTTTAAATATTCAGATCGACCCCACACAAGGTCTTCATCTTTTGAGAATAAAATAGCAGAAGAGATCAAGTCAGAACGATTACACCGTTTTCAGTCCCGTCAGGATCAAATCAGCCTGGAGCGTAATCAGGAGCTTGTCGGAAAAACTGTAGATGTGATGATTGAGCAGGTCAAAGAAAAGTCAGTTCAATCAAGAACAGGTTCAAACCATATCGTTCATTTTGCACCCAAAGAAAACCTCATCCCGGGCGAGCTTGTTTCCGTGCGGATAACCCACGCAGGCATGCATTCACTTAATGGCGAAATATCAGACCATTAATGGTCATACATAATATTTTAGTTTAACTATTTATGTTTTGAGATATGCTATGAACCAACTCACTGTTTCCGGAATCTCCAAGTCAATAGGCAACAGTCAACTCCTCACAGATGTATCATTTTCTCCAATTCCTGGAGAAATTCTAGGGCTTATTGGCCCCAATGGAGCCGGGAAAACAACGCTACTGGAAGCAATGGCAGGGCTTGTGCCCGTTGATTCCGGAACCATCAAAATTTCTGACACCCCTATTGCGCTTTCGTCCCGCAAGAAGTACATCTGGTATCAACCCGATGATATTCAGCCTTATGCACAACAACGTGTTTCAACAACGCTTACTTTCTTCTGTCAATCTTTCGGCCAGGACGAATCAACCCTTGAGTATCTCATGCAAAATCTTGATCTCACACCTGTGCTCGCTAAAAAATTCCAAGAGCTCTCAAAAGGGTATTGTCGAAGAGTTTTGCTCACAATAGCCTTACTCAGCAGGCAACCGCTTCTTCTACTTGATGAACCATTTGACGGCTTTGACCTCCGGCAAACATTGTCAGTTATGAACCTTCTTCGCAAAACACGAGCAGGTCGAACCTTTATTCTTTCTATTCATCAACTTACAGAAGCAGAACGGATATGTGACCGGTTTTTACTTCTAGCAGAAGGAAAAGTTCTTGCTTTTGGGACACTCAGTGAGCTGCGTGGCCATGTAAACCGTCCTGAAACAGCAACGCTTGAGGATATATTCCTTGCAATCGCCTGAACCACATACATCGCACCCCCCAGGTATTACCAGGCTCGTCCTGATCCAGGAAATCCGCAGCCTCCTGCTCTCCCCTGCCCTCTGGATTATGCTGATCATTGTTTCAGCATTGGTTGGGTACAGTTTTATGCAAGCAGTTTCACTCTTTAGCCAGGCAAGCAAAACTGCTTTGGACTATCCGGAGCTTGCCACTGGAATGTCCCCTTTTTCAGGTATTTTTGTACCAACTTTTGGGGCATATTACCTTTGTCAAACTTTGCTTTTACCCTTTATCGCAATTCGCTCCATTGGCCTGGATAAATACAATGGCACACTGAAACTCCTTGTCCAGCTTCCTTTATCCCCGTTCCAGTTATGCGGAGTTAAATTGGTTGCCATGATATGTGTGTGGCTGGCAAGCCTGATACCAGCAGTTCTTGTTATCCTTTTGTGGAAGAGTGCCGGCGGATTTATTTTCTGGCCTGAAATTTTCTGTCTGCTCACTGGACATGCACTCTACTCGTTAACGGTTATCACCCTTGCCATGTTTGCAGCAACGGTGACTGACGCCCTGCCA
Source organism: Candidatus Desulfobulbus rimicarensis (assembly GCA_008633435.1). Classification (GTDB taxonomy): domain Bacteria; phylum Desulfobacterota; class Desulfobulbia; order Desulfobulbales; family Desulfobulbaceae; genus Desulfobulbus_C; species Desulfobulbus_C rimicarensis. The sequence goes on from RKSL01000121.1 coordinate 6,042, forward strand.
ACAGCAGCAATGTTTTGTCTGGCCGCGACCCTGGGCTCATGGGTTCTTGATTTTGCAGTAAGCGGAAAGGCTGACCTCTTGGCTTTTTGGGAAAATATCTCGTTGACCGGTATGTTGCGACAGTTTGAAAATGGTCTGTTATCCTCTACCCATCTGGTTTCTTTTCTCTCTATTGCTCTTCTTTTCTTTGTGTTTACAGTTATCTGGCTCCATCCTGGCGAAGTAATACAACGCAAAATACTTAAAACCTTTGTCTGTATTATCGGGTTTGTTATCATAAACGCAGGCACACAACTCGCCCCACGTTTTGTTGATCTAACAGAAAATAAACACCACTCATTTCCAGCGCAATACACAACAGCCCTGCAGCAGCTTGATAAACCCCTGACAATAACAATCAATCTCTCACCGCAGGATAGTCGGCTTCTTGACCTGAAGCAGGATGTGCTTGGCAAGCTGCAACGTACTGTTCCGCATTTACAGGTACACTATACCACTGGAACCTCAGGTTTATTCAGCAAGGAAAATGATGAGAATTACGGGCTTATTCAGTACAGGTATGCTAACAAAACAGAGACAAGTTATTCAAACAGTCAGGAAGAAATCTTACCCATTATTTTCAGCCTTGCCGGTATAACGCCAGCAAAAGCGACCAGTAACAGCCCCAAAGGGCATCCTCTGGTTACTGAAATACCAAAGGGCAAGATCATCTTTTATCTTGCCCTTCCTCTTTTTTTTACAGGGCTGGCAGGCTATTTTCGCAAAAATACATGAAAGCAAGCACAACAAGGAGACTCACCATGCTGCGAAACAAAATCTTACTTATCAGCTCAGTATTAACGCTTTCCTTAATCGGCAGTGGAATATATTATACGTATTTTTCTTCAGCGCCCTGCCCTGCTCAACTCGAATACCTCCCGGTTGGCCAGTCGCAAAGTATACAAATTCTCTCTGAAGCGCATGCAAACGAAGCTCCACCTACTACCACAACACAAAAAAATACTGAAAACCAATCCACTCAAAAAATATTTACTTTTTCCGGGGAAACCGTTGGCGCACAGCCAGCAACGTTTCCAGCAGCAGTTGGCAACTGGATAATTGGTAAAGATGGCGAGAACACCGTGCTTGTTGTTGATGGCCGCAAATGGAAACGAGGTATAGCCTCTGCAGGCCTAGCTGATAAGGCAAAGGCCCTGTATGGCGCCCGTTACGCAGAATTTCTGGATAATGTTACCGCGTATGCGTATTTTCCTTTTGCAGTGGCTGGAGGAATTGATAATTTTACTAACGGTACAATTACGGTGCGCTTCAAGGCCATTGCCGGACGCATTGACCAGGGGGCAGGTATTCTTTTTGATCTCAAAGCCAATGGAGATTATTACGCATTACGGGCAAATCCCCTGGAAAACAATCTTGTCCTCTGGCGCTTTAAACATGGTCGACGCAGTTCTGTAACCTGGGTGCGCAATGTCAACACGCCAAGCCGTCAATGGCATACCCTTACGTTAACAGTTAAAGACAGGAAGATAAAAGGATATGTTAATGAAAAACATTACCTGAGTGAAACACTTGCAAATCCTGTTTCCGGCAAAGTTGGTTTATGGACAAAAGCCGATAGTGTTATCTATTTTGATGATTACAAAGTGGTGCCAGAGTAATTTTTTTCTGCCTGAAATCTCGACACAGTGAGCTTACCACGTCACAGTGATCAAACGACTCTCATGGTTCGAAGTTTTTGCACCCTGTTGTCACTTGCGAATATATGATGCCATACTGATTTAACAGACCGTGAATAAAAAGCAGCAACATGAACTGGTATTTGATGCAATTCTATTGTGAAATGTTCCAGAGTACGGTAAAGATCTTTTTTGCAACAATCAGCATCCACCCCGGAAAAGTCTTTTGCTGATTCCCAGATCTCCTTGCTTGTGCGCTCGTAGCTCAGCTGGATAGAGCACCGGCCTTCGAAGCCGGGTGCCGCAGGTTCGAATCCTGCCGGGCGCACCATCTGCAAAGCCAATAATTTCAAAGAGTTTTTATTAAAATTGAAATTATTGGCTTTTTTTATGCGTACATTTTCGGCCATTTGAGGAAATTACAGGGGGATTATGGGGAATTTATGATGGCGAATGGTCAAATGATGTAACTTAGCCTCCCCTAATACCCTGTAAAAGAAAAACAATATTTCCCCTGACGCACAAAGCCCGCCACAGCAAATCGCTGCGGCGGGCTTTGTTGTTTTCATGCGTCTCATCCCCTCTCAAACGGGTAAGTGGTTGTGCCCAACACGTAAGGTGCACCGTGCGCACCGGCAAATGGTCTCATCCCCTTTCAAACGGGTAAGCGGTTGCGCCTGTCAACCGAAAAAATTATACCCTATTTCCAGGAAGTTGTACATAACGTTTTTTTTACTTGAACTTGCGTCAAACTTGCTTTTCTATATATGCCATATGAATTTCACGTAATATCAATATGTTCCAGCCATGACCATTCGCGCGAACCTCACTTTAAAAATGTGTGCAAAATCATCGATAATTCAATACGTTCAACGATAATGTACAAAAAGCCGACAGGGGTTCGCGCAAGCAAAGAGTCTTCCTTCGCAAACCTATGTAACTACGCAATTTTCAAGAGCTCCACCACGGAATTTGTCAAATATGCGGGCAATAAAAAACAGGGTGAAAAACAGACTTCAAAGCAGGCTGAGCACCTGCGAGCAAATACATCGTTGATGGTGTAGGTCTGATTGAGCCTGCGAAACCGGACATTGGTGGCAGCAATCTCGTGTCCGCTTTCGTTCCACTCAAGCAACCTACAATGTGTCTTCAGATTTGTTGTTTTGTTGTCTGTTGTTTTGTTGTTTTTTGTGACAGGAAATGAGGAATACGACTCCAAGGGGGCTTTGCCCGCAACCCATGCAGATTTGGTGCCGTCTGGAGCATCGGTGCGCACGGCGCACCCTACGTCAAAATGCAAAAGTTCGGTGCGCCGTGCGCACCGAACTTATTGAATAATAGAGAAAAATCGTCCTCTCATTTTCTTATTTTTCATTGCAGGAACTGAGGGTAAGGCACTAAAAGCGTTTGCCCAAAAAAACCAACAACTTCAGTCTATTATGTCATGATGGGTATAGAGCGATGTATCTTGGACGGATAATATTGTTACCAACCAATGAAATCTTATTCGTCGCTGGTATTCTCTTTTGCAAAATGATATATTATCAAGAGTTCAGTGAGTTATTTTGCTTACTTCCAACCAATATGGCCAATGTCTCTTTCTCTACCGTTTGCCAAATACACGTTCATCTTCCAGGCGATTGACAGCGTTTCCCTGCCTGCATTTGCTGACCCACTATGGCGCAGTGTTTTCGGCCTTGCCCTCAGGCAGCTTTCCTGTATTGCAGACAAGCAACAATGTGACACCTGCATGCTTCGGCATCAATGTGATTATGCGTTTTTAACAACTGGCCCTAATTCTCCACCGGAAAAAACCGGCATACTGAAACAACTGAAAAACATACCCAACCCTCATGTCTTTTCCTGCCAGGTACAGAGTTATAGCAGTAAAATTCCTGCAAATGCCTTTTTTTCGGCAAGCCTCATCCTGATAGGCAAGGCAAATGACCGCCTGCCAGCAGTTATTCGTGCCATGGTGCATGCCGGGGTGCTTGGCCTGGGTGGAAGACGTGCAAAATTCAGATTGATGGAGGTCATCCAGACCGGCCCTGCCCCCCTTGACCGTCTCATTATGACCAACCGGGAAATCGTTTCCGCCGGAACCCCGGAACCCGTTACAATCCCTGAGCTGCCCGGCCTGATCCGCTGCACCTTCCAGACCCCTTTTCTCCTACCCTCCAATACCGATCTTGCAAAAGGCTTTAACGCCACCAAACTGATCATGCAAATCATCCGCCGTATCGCCTCCCTCCAGGACATCTATACCGAAATCCCCTTGGACGCCGATTTCAAACACTTGCGTTCCCTGGCCCAACAGCCCGAAATCCTTGAAACTGATTTGCTCGTTGAACCGGGCTACAGTTACCACGGTAATAAAAAGAAATTCACAGCAGTCAGGGGTGCTTTTATCCTGAATATGGAAAATCACACAGATCTCTGGCCCTGGCTGTATCTAGGCCAATGGCTGAATGTGGGGAAACAGGCCAGTAAAGGGTTTGGGCGGTATGAGTTGACAGCAATGTATGGAAGGCACAATGTGTAGATTGTTTAAATAAACGGAGCAATAAATAAATGCCAAAAAAGAAAATTTTCCTTTGCACAGGTAAACCCGTAGACGGCTCAAGAGCAGCAGACGGTGATGACACCACCCACGCTGCGACATTCAGCCGTTTTGTTCTTCCTTTTTCCTATAATATCCAACAAATAACAGAAATAGACCAAGCTCCGGAACTACATTACCAGATTAACCCGCTAGATAATCTTTCGTTTCTCAAGCGGGGCAAATATTTCTCCCGTGAAACAACCCATACCCTGTACGAACGAACCCTATGGCTTGATATGTCCGATGAGTGGCATAATACTCCATGGGGAAAGGAGGAAGAGGAGAAGTTGGAGACAAGATAGTGGATACAGAAAGAAGAGAGTGATCAGAGGAGCCGAAAGGAGAGGATAAGGAATAGGAATAATTCTGAGGGTTGGAGGTAAAGAAAAGATCAAGAGTGTTAGATGCTTGGTCAAGACGATCAGGAACACGTGTCGGATGTTTAATAATCTGCTC
>RKSL01000122.1 GCA_008633435.1 Candidatus Desulfobulbus rimicarensis
TTTCATTATACTGAAGATTATCCAAGGCTACATTCCTGGCAGCTACCCCTCCATGCCCGAATCTATATGACATCATCGCTCCAACAAGAGTTAACATATCATCCTTACCAACCATACTCCCACCTGCGTAACCATGGATATTATTATTTAAAAATGAAAGTGATTTTTCATTTCCTGGCAATATATTATATAATGCCATAAGTATCCTGGGATCTTGATAGCGATCTTCAATATTACCTGGGCCACCAACATCGCCATTCTCATGACCTCTATAATCCAGGCCATCAGCCCCACCAAATTGCAACAAAAGTGTCGTTGATTCCAACCCCCTCACCTTTTGAATGGGTTCATCCAAAGCAACATATCCATCCAATGAAATGAGAAAGTTAGTCGCAGCAAAATTTTGTTCTTTTAAGCGCCTTAAGACATGAAACATTCTTCCCCCACCAGTTGAAGCCCCCATCAACCCGATTTTGGAAGTATCAACCAAATTGTCTTGTTTTAGTTGAGTTAATACCGCCAATATTCTTTGAAATTCTCCATTATTGTCCAAAGCTGTTCGAACACCTATGACGACATATCCTTTGGAAACTACAAATTTCATGAATTGCTCATTACCTGCTAAAAGGCTACTGTTTTGCTCAGCAACCCCCCTGCTAAAAAAATAACGACAGGAGCATTGGTTCTGACAAAACCATTTTTTTGAGGTTTATAAGTATAAATAAGCTCATCATTGGGTTTCTCTGGCCCCACCGCAGTATACAGACCATATTCACTGTTACCCACAGCCGGGCCATTCGACACAGTAAATCCATACCGTGCTTCCATATGATAGGAATTGTGAAAAAACAATCTCACCTCATATTCACCCTCTGGCATGGGGAGTGTAATCTTATTTAACGCTGTCTGGCCCTTGGTAACAAAATGCCATTCCACAACATTACCCCAGTCATTGGAGGCATTTTTAGGATATACACCTACCCAGTCTCGATCACCTGATAAAACAGTGTTGACGACTACACTCACTATTTCATCTTCAGCATACGTTGCACGGGTTGTTTTGAAAGAGGAACTCCCAAAGGGAACAACAAACGTTTTATCTCCCACCGTGATAGGCAGCAAAATTCCACTAGCATACCCTGAATTTATCGTTAGAATAATCCCTATCGCGACAAAGATTGTACTTACTAATTTACATTTCATATATCTCACGTGCTAATGGTTAATTTGCTCACATTATTTTCTTTGTGCACATTTCATAGAACACAGGAAATGGAGCTTTTATGGATAGCTGACAATAGCTGATTTGACCTCAGCCAGTTACTGCATATATTTCTCAATCACCGTGTGTACAAGACCGCTTTTCTGTATCTTATCATTTGCAGCCCTCAGGCGATGCAATATCTGCGGGTCAATGATGCGATTTGCGGCCAGATAATATCCCTTTTCATTCATCAGCAAAACCGGTACCAGATCGTTAATTGTCAACCCGGTACCTTGAAGAGCTTTGGGCAGGGTACATTCATTGCCGGTTATTAAATCGGCACGCTGACTCAAAAAAACATGAATCTGTTCTTTTTNNTTTTGCAAATCCTCCGGTTTTGTCACCTTGATATCAGAGCGGGATTTAAGCCGATACAGAGAGGTTCGCTTGGAAAGAATCGGACCTATCCACTCAAACAACTGCTCACGCTCAGGAGTACGGTTGATTGTAAACACCAGAGAATTCTCATGGTGCAGGGCATAGTCGGGTAGGCTGGGACACAGGAAATCTCCGTTTCCATTTGACCTTACGTATCATAGATGTCCCCGGAATTTTCAAGGTGTCTCAAGCCAGGGATTGATAATTTTTACTCCAGTATTTGCAAAATCGGCTACATTTCTGGTAACAACATACATTCCATGTACTAAGGCAGTCGCCGCAATGAGGGCATCCCTATCTGATCGTCTGTCGGGAACATGCAGAGCAGCACAGCAGAGGGCTATATTGTGATCAATGTTGAGGGTGCGCTCCTTGAAAGTGGGGAGGACATAGTTTTGAAACCAACTACGTAAAGTCGTTCCCTGGGTACGATCTTTTCGTTCAATGAGCAATACTCCCATCTCAAGTTCCAGGATTGTTATTACCGACAAATAAAAAGTTGTAGCTGTTGCCTGACTTGCCCACCTCTCCACATGTGGATTTATTTTATCGCTGCCACCTTTGCGTAGTTCTGAGACAACATTGGTGTCAAGGATATAGTTCACTTTAAATCAGCAGGTTGAACAAACAACTTGTCGATTTTTGGAGGGTCAAAATCGATATCAGCACCGGATGGCATAGCCAGCAGCTCCAGGAGATTTTTCTCACTTTCAGTGATTCGCATGTATTGTTCAATACTTAACAGTACATGAGCAGGTTTTCCCCGATCTGTGATAATGATAGTATTATCCTTGGCATCTTTTTTTGCTTTGCTGATATTTTGATTAAATTCTCTGCTGGAAATTGTAACAATGGACATTGGAGCACCTCCTTGTTTACCTATGTAGAAACGTTACTACATAGGTGATGCTTTGTCAATTTGACCTCAGCCAGTTACTGCATATATTTCTCAATCACCGTGTGTACAAGACCGCTTTTCTGTATCTTATCATTTGCAGCCCTCAGGCGATGCAATATCTGCGGGTCAATGCTGCGATTTGCGGCCAGATAATATCCCTTTTCATTCATCAGCAAAACCGGAACCAGATCGTTAATTGTCAACCCGGTACCTTGAAGAGCTTTGGGCAGGGTAAATTCATTGCCGGTTATTAAATCGGCACGCTGACTCAAAAAAACATGAATCTGTTCTTTTTTGCTCGTTTTTATAATGAGCTGTTTTTCAGGCTGTAATCCCATATTTTGTAATTTCTCAGTAAGCGCATACCCAAGAATTACGGCTGTTATATATTTTTGCAAATCCTCCGGTTTTGTCACCTTGATATCAGAGCGGGATTTAAGCCGATACAGATAGGTTCGCTTGGAAAGAATCGGCCCTATCCACTCAAACAACTGCTCACGCTCAGGAGTACGGTTGATTGTAAACACCAGAGAATTCTCATGGTGCAGGGCATAGTAATAGGTGCGTTTCCAGGGAAAGGAGACAAACTTTGCCGTAATCCCGGCCTCGGCACAAACAGCCTGGACTATTTCCGTACCAATACCCACAATTTTACCGTGGCTGGTGTAGTTAACCGGCTCCAGCTCTTCGGTATATGCGGTATAGACAGGTTCATCAGCAAGGATACTGCCAGGCAGCATCACCGAGGCAAACACAACACACAATAAAAAAATACGATATTTCATACAGTTATTCCAAAAAGAGAAACCTAAGTTGAGCGATTTTCATCTCGCCCATCTTCAAAAAATTACAAAGAAAACACTTCTGCGAGGCTCCAGATGAGGTGAAACACTCAATTTAGGGAAAAAGAACATTTGACAATACATACCCAATCACACAACTGGTTATTCTGAAGGCCACCTACTTGTGCCCGTTAAAAAATCGGTAAACGTTTACAATTTGTAGATAATACCAAGATCATAGCCCCCAGTGAACGGTTACAAAAATCGTACTCAAACCACCAATATACAGCACACCCTGACGACTCATCCCCGTAATGCTCCTGTAGCCAAAAGCAGCCATCCCAAAATGAATGCCATCCCACCAAGAGGTGTAAAAAGTCCCATGTTCAGTCCTGTAAAGGCCATTACATACAGGCTTCCTGAAAAGCAGAAAACGCCTAGTACAAAGAGGAATCCTGCACTAATACTATAACGAATCCCCTTTGGCCACTGAGTGCATGCCCAGGCCACCATGAGCAGAGCAAGACCGTGATACATCTGGTAACGGGCAGCTTTATTTATCCATATTACCGACTCAGAACCAAGAGATACTGCTCCATGGGCGCCATAGGCACCAGCAGCAACTGCAAGACCTGAAAGCACTGCGCCAATAAAAAAAAAGACTCTATCCATCCCGCTCTCCTTCAGAAGAAAAGAATACTTGTTTAGTAAAAAAGAACTTTTTATTATAGTGAGTAAAGATGCTCACAATAGACTTTTTTACAAACTAAATGAACAAAAAAAGAACATACCAACATAGTCATCATGGAGCATTATATTGATATGTGGTCAAAGTGTTGTCCCACAAGCATTGTTCAGCGCCACATACAAAAAATACCATGAATATACCTAATGACGGAAAAATGGAAGCATTCATGCTGGATGCTGTGAAAGAAGTTATCAGAGTAGAAAATTTTCATATTTTTCTGCAATGGATGCAAGACCATATAGGGGGAATATCCCCCCTCTCGATTAATCCCCGGCAGGACAGACATCTCAGGTCGACTGCAACCAATATGGCCCTTGCCATCTGGAATGCCACGCCACTGCCCGGCAATAATTTCAAGCCAGACCCCAGACCTGTTCCAAAGCGTAACGCCCCCTGTGTCTGCGGTTCAGGAAAAAAATACAAAAAATGCTGTTTCATAAGCAGCATTGATATTCCTGAACTTAATGCAGACGCTATTTACCCCATGCTTTTTCAAGTCATGCCGATGAGCACATTAAAAAAAGCGATCCAACAGGGGCTTCTTCCCATCACGGCTCGAATTCCATATTGTGAAGAGCTGCTGGATACCGGGAAATACAACAAAATTACAGACATACTCCAACCCTATTATCTGGAAAAAACATTTCCAAAACGCGATGAAATTGTGGGCCTTGGCATGTCTTTGCTTTGTGATGCCTATGACGGACTGATGCAGTTTGAAAAGAAGATTCACCTGCTTGAGCATCTGATAAAACACGCCCCATCATCTCCACTTCGATCTGATGCCCTGCAACGAAGAGCATCAATTTATGCTGACGAGGGAGAGCTGGACAAGGCATTTGTCTGCTTTAAAAAAGCCAAGAAAGATACGCCAAAAGATCGTGCTGTCGGGTTACTGGAGATACAGCTCCTGCTTATGTCAGATAAATGTGCGCTTGCGTCCAGCCGGGCACGGTTTCTGCGCAAACAGGTAGAGCGTGAAATGCGGGAATTTTTTACGGAAGATGAAGCCCCCTTGCTCGATTTCCTTGATATGGTCGTCAACGCGCCGGAAGAGGCGCAAGCTTTGCTCCAGCCTGGCAAAACGGGAGATGACGACAAAATCGCGGTATGGCTCGATCGAAACTGTGGTCGCCCTGCAGTCGTCCACCGACTGACCAAGCTGAAAGATCTTACCCCGGACACCCGGGAAACACCGGGATTTGGCAGACCACACTTTACCATTGATACTCCAAAAAAGCTTATTGACATCAATGCACAATGGATAGATATTTGCCCGATAATGCCATTATTCGGGGCCAGGATGCATCCCATGGCCCCAGAATTTCCATGGGAAGAAGACTGCGAAATCTGGCAGGATTTTATCCTGACAAATCCGAAAGTTCTTGATTCGATAGTCATTGTAGATGATCTGCTGACCATCATGAGTCTCCACCCTTTTGCTCATGATCCGCTCTTTAAAGAAAGAATGCAAGCCCCCCTTATCAATCGCGGGTTGATGCTTGTCAAGGCCACTCTGAAAAAACTGCCTGAGAATGGTTGTCTGCCATGGGTTGTTCTGGAAAACAGGCCGCTGCTTCGTCTTCTTATCAGAAAGATAGAACATGACGCGAACCTGGGAAAACCGGAAGACATAACAGCAATGATGGAACAACTGATCGACCTGAACCCCCAGGATAATCACGGCTTGCGTGAAGAGCTGGTCAACATGCACCTCTACAATGGAGAAAATACACAGGCCCTGGCTCTCTGCGAGCAATATAGTGACGATGTCCTGCCTGCGATCATATACGGTAAAGTGCTTGCGCTGTACCGTCTTAACAAAAAAACCGAGGCGTTACAGGCTGCTAAAAAAGCAAAAAAAACACTCCCTCACATTGCTTCATATATCTGTCCTGCAAAACGCTCCGAGCCAAGAGGACGCTTTTTAGAGGGAGTAGCGGGCAGTAAAGAGGAAGCCTGGGATTACCGGCAGGAAATGCGGGAAGTCTGGAAATCCACCAGGGGAGCACTTGCCATGCTCAAAAAGGCCTGAGGCGACCCAACGCAAGCAGTAGTGCATTACTCCTCATTTCCTGTCATAAAAAACAGGGAAACGCAGACTCCGGGAAATTTGATGGGCACATTGCAGGTCTGCCTGAGCAGAACGAAATCGGCCACCAGATTGCCGCCACCATGTCCGTTTCGCAAGGCTCAACCAACCAACCCTAGCTATTCTCGTATTTAATGGCGCACTTTGAAGTTGAATGCACCTTTCGTAGGTTGAGTGAGAGCCCCCAGCATGCCCGGTGCATTGAAAATTGTTGGGGGTGTTTCCCATCACCGTCTTCCATAACTCCCGGGTGACTGTTGTATCGGCCAGCCAGAAACCATGAGTGAGGGGTACTTTGTGTGGTCGAACTCAATGCCATTAATAAATGCTGTGGTGGTCAGGGGTACAGGAAATCTCCGTTTTCCTCTTGACTTTACTTATCATAGACGTCCCCTTTTCCACTCACTTGCTGAAAAATGGGGATCCATCAAAAACAGATTTCCGCCTACGAACGAGGCATGAATATGCCGTCAACAGATATTTTGATCAAACTGGCCGAATCCTTTGACGTGAATATTGATTATCCGGCCTTTGAGTCCAAGGGACGGCAGGGAAAACTTAATATTCAGGATCGGGAGTTGCTCAGGTGGTTTGAAATGGTTGATTCCCTTTCAGATAAACCATCATTTCCGGCGCACCGGGCACAACAAAGGATGAAACAGAAGTCCACGTTGTAGAGTCGCAGTTATAACGCCGTAGGCGGAAACTAAATCTGTTTTCTGTCCTCTGGTATCTGACTTCTGTTACGGATAAACATATTCGGAATTTTCCAGACACGTGACGCTGATGAGCCTGAAAGAGTGAACCCGCCGCCCTTGCAGCTGGAGTTGATGTTAATGCCGGGGAGCATTGTATCGCTCAAGGGGGCATGCCTCGGCTTTATCAGTGATTCAGTCTCCTGCCCGGAGTTTGCCGTCAAAGGCAGGGAGATTGGAGGAAACACCGGACAATGTCCGCTTTCGCTTCGCTCAAGCAGACCTACACGGCTCTATTAAGCAATTATTGCTAACGCAGATACACTGCAAGTAAGTGCCTCGAAGGCCTCCCTACGTTCGCTATCTGTGGGTACTTGTAATATTTTACAAATACAAACCCGTAGGTTGGTGGTGAGTGAAACGAACCCCAACAGGACTACGGGCTGGATTCTTACCGCATTCCATCCCCGGATCTGATCGACGCTGCTCCGCGACGCTTACGTCAGATCCGGCGG
>RKSL01000123.1 GCA_008633435.1 Candidatus Desulfobulbus rimicarensis
GACAGCATCTTTACTGATGGGTCGGGTAAAACTTGGCCATCCTGTACCTGAATCATATTTATCTGTTGATGAAAAAAGAGGCTCACCTGTGACTCCATCAACATAGAGGCCTTCTGCTTTATTATTCCAGTATGGATTATCATAGGGTGGCTCAGTTCCTTCCCGCTGCGTCACCTTGTACTGAAGCGGCGTAAGTTTTTCTTTGATGATCGCATCTTCTGGTCGCTCGTACCGGGGCTTTTTGTGTTGAACAGGCAGGTTCTTATCCTGCCATGCTTTTTTTATAAATCCGGCACGCCCTGAACCCGTTTTATACATCGAGTATTGCAGGATGTTCTTTTTATAATAATCCTGATGATACTCTTCTGCCGGGTAAAATTCCTGTTCAGGGAGAATTGCAGTGATAATTGGTTTATCAAAAATGTTTGTTGAATCAAGTGCCTGCTTAGAAATTTCCGCAGCCTGTTTTTGCTCGTCATCATGGTAAAAAATTGCAGTAAAATACTGAGTACCTCGATCAGCAAACTGGCCGCCATCATCTGTCGGATCAATCTGATGCCAGAACACATCCAGTAATTCACTGTAACTGATAATTTCAGGGTCATAAGTGACCTGTACGGCTTCATAATGCCCGGTTGTTCCACTGGTGACCTGTTCATAGGTAGGGTTTTCAACATGACCACCTGTATAACCGACTACTGCATCGACAACACCTTCTGTATTTTCAAAAGGTGGCTCCATGCACCAAAAGCATCCACCGGCAAAAACAGCTGTTTTATATCGAGTTACTGCGAAACTATGTCCTGAAAACACCAACAGGATTGTGAAAAAAAACAAGGTAATTGAAGTTGTCATAGGTTCTCCTTTACTCAAAAGCGTTATAACTACAATGTAGTATCAATTCTCCTTTTCACAACCTTTTTTTATCTTTTTTTATATATACTATCATTTTTTAAGATAAACCAGCATGCTGAACCAGAATCGCAGGAACAGCGGATAGTGAAGACTTCGATCCACTAAAGGGTGCCTAGAAAAATTAGAATTTTCGTTCGAGGCCAGGTAAGCGACCATCGGGAGACTCCGAGAAACAGGAAATTAAAAAGCACATCATATTAGTCACATATGAGCATTATTCATTTTCCTGTGACGCAGAGATCGGGCGAGATAAGCGAGGTTACGAGACTTCGAAAGTCAATTTTCAAGGTGGCCTGAAGTCAGTCGGGTGCATTCCCATTTTGTCGCACTATCCATGTCTTCACCTGATCGCATCAGCCAGACATAAAAACCGTATTATTTTTGGGTCTATCCGAATCTCTCAAAAGGAACTGAAACCACTTGGTAATAGCGTGTAGGGTGGGCACCGCCCACCAAAAGTCAACCCAAACAAGAGTGTTATTCTCTTTGCGAAAAATGGGAATGCACCCAAGTCAGTCACTGCGACCTGGCACACACACAGGTGCTGAGTATCTCAAATAGAATACCCAGAACGAACCTGGTAACAAAAAAAACAGCGCAAGAACGGCAACGATTAAACGAGGCGAAAAACCACTATCCAGAGCAATACCTGTACACCATGTTGACAAGCTCAATACCAGAGTGAGCAAACCCATTTCAGCAGCAAAAACCCTACCTCGAAACGCATCTTCTACCCGCCTGTGCAGAAGGGTGGTGCTGAAAACCCATTGAATAGAGCCGCCTATATGGCCAAGAAATACACATATTGCAGCAAGGACAATACCTGGTGCCAGACTGAACAGAAAATATGCCAGTGAAGAAATAAAAAATGCTGCGCCAATTGCCCGGCGCATGGCCGTGGTCTCTTCACCAAGTAGCCGCCAGGCCAACAGAGGCCCGACAGCGGCTCCTAATCCTCGCATCGAATACAGTACTCCACTCAAACCACCTTGCCCGTTTTCAGCAAACACCTGTTCACCAAAAACTGTCAGCATGACAAGAATACCTCCTGATAAAGCCCACCCACTCTTTACCATGAGAAGAGCTGCCACCCGGGGATGGGATTTGACATAGTCAATGCCAGCGACAAGTTCATGCCAGCCAGTGATACCGGCAAGCGAAAAACCAGATTTTTTTACTGAAACTCCAGGGGGAAGAATAACAGTTGCAAGCAGAGCCGCCGATATAAAAAAAGTCAGGCTGTCAATATACATAGTTGTCTGCCAGCCAAAAGCAGCAGTGACAAATCCTCCCAGGGCCGCACCAGCTGCAAGCATTACTGACCAGGAGGCACCAGATAGACCGTTGGCAACGGCAAGCTCATCTTTGCTGCAGAGACTGGGGATTGTTGCCTGCCGTGCCGGATGAGAAAATGTCCAGAGAGATTCCTGCACAACAGCCAACACATAGATGAGCCATACATGGGAGGCATCATGGACAAAAAGATAATTAAGAACAAGAAATCCACGTAAAATATCACAACAGATAAGGATATACCTGCGATTAAAACGATCTGCGACAACACCGGCAGCAGGGCCTAAAAGCGTTGTTGGAAGAAATTTTGCAATTAAAAACCAACTCACAGCCTGGCCTGAGCCGGTAAGTTGGTTTAACAACACAAACAAGCCTATATAATTAAACCAGTCCCCGGCCTGGCTGATCACACCTGAAAGCCAGAACCTTCTGTAATTGCTATTTGAACGCAACAAATGAATATACGAAGAGAGCTTACCTGCAGAATAGTCAACAGAGGTGGTCTCATCAGGTTTTTTTTTCATACTGCCAACTCACTGTTAAAGCACAGGGGATTTTTGAACTCGGCGGTGATCGCCTTATGGCCAACATGGCTGGATTAAAATCATCAGCCACAAAAAGCTATGAAAGTCGATCACTGCAGCGTAGAACGTTCGTAAATGGTGAGACTTTCTTTCGAAGAAAACCATCTGAAATCAGAGGGAAACCTACAACTTCTTTGTACCACAACTGCCGATTGTTTGCACTGTTGATTCGGTCAACCGCCCCTTCATCAGAAATCCTGATGGCACAACTCTGATATTACTATGAGCATTCAACCGAGGAATCTGGTATCCATAGTCACATTTTTAAGGCAAAGTGTATCGTTTATCTGTGCAATTTAAAGTGATGATAACAATGACGTGCTTTGAACCCGGTCAACACTGCTGAAATGACAAAATTTCTGCAGATGTATTCTTTATCCTTTTATGCCCCAGGAGAGACATTATGGGACAGACAATAGCAGAAAAAATTTTTGTTGCGCATCTGCGTGACAACCCGACACCTGACAACATGGTGATTGATATTGATGTTATCATGTGCCATGAAATCACAACCCCCATTGCCATTATGGATCTGGTTGACAAAGGAATGGACAGGGTCGTAGACCCAGACAGAATTAAAGCGGTTATTGATCACGTAACTCCGCCCAAAGATTCCAAAACCGCAACTCAAGCCAAGATAATGCGGGAATGGGCAAGGCGGCACAAGATAAACGATTTTTTTGATATCGGTCATAATGGTGTCTGCCATGCCCTGTTTCCGGAAAAAGGTTTTATCCGCCCCGGCAACACCGTCATCATGGGCGACTCCCACACCTGTACCCATGGAGCCTTTGGAGCGTTTGCCGCAGGAGTAGGTACTACAGACCTTGAAGTAGGCATTCTCAAAGGCGTCTGTGCTTTCAGAAAACCTGCCTCAATGAAAGTAGAGGTTACTGGTACATTGCCGTCCGGAGTGTATGCCAAAGACATCATTCTCAATATTATTAAAACCCTGACAGTCAACGGAGCAACAGATATGGTGATGGAATTCTGCGGCCCGGTTGTTGAGGCAATGAATATGTCCTCCCGCATGACACTTTGCAACATGTCGGTTGAAGCAGGAGCTACTTCAGGCCTCTGTCTGCCCGATAAAGTAACTGCGGAATATTTATGGCCGTTTATTCAGGACGATTATTCCTCAGTCGAGGAAGCTGCAGCTGATTACAAAAAATGGCATTCAGACGTTGATGCTGATTATGCACAGACCATAACCATTGACGTGTCAAATCTTGAGCCACAGGTGACCCACCAGTACAAGCCGGATCAGGTCAAAGACATCAGTGAGCTTGCCGGAACAACCATTGATCAGGTCTATATCGGTTCCTGCACCAATGGCCGTATAGAAGATATCAGAGAGGCCGCCTCAATTCTTAAAGGCCGTCAGGTTGCCGATACAGTGCGTGGGATTTTAACGCCTGCGACCCCGGCAATTTACTCACAGGCACTTGATGAGGGATTGATAAAAATCTTTATGGATGCCGGTTTCTGCGTGCTGAATCCGACCTGCGGCGCCTGTCTTGGCATGAGTAGCGGCGTACTTGCAGAGGGAGAATCGTGTGCCTCCACTACAAACAGAAACTTTAACGGACGGATGGGAAAAGGCGGAATGGTACACCTGATGAGCCCGCTTTCAGCAGCAGCTGCTGCCGTAACTGGTCAAATCACCGATCCTCGTCCCATGATGAATGCTTAGATCTGTACATTTTAAGGAGTAGACCAATGAAAAAATTTGGCGGCCCTGCCTTTTTTATAAACAGAGATGATATTAACACCGATGAAATCATCCCGGCAAAATATTTGACTGAAATCACCAAACGGGCATTACAGCCTCACCTGCTCGAAGACCTAATCCTTGACGGGAAAGCTTTTGATACATCTGCCCCTGCATTTCAAAAGGCACAGGTACTCGTTACCCGTTCAAATTTTGGTTGTGGCTCTTCCCGCGAACATGCGGTATGGGCTCTTGAAGTCAATGATATCAACGTGGTCATCGGCACCAGCTTTGCCCGCATCTTCAGACAAAACATGTTCAACTGCGGCATTCTGGCCATTGAACTTGCAGAAAACGATGTCAACCAGCTGTTGACTTTTTCCGGTGAGATAACAATCGACATTGATCTGGAAAACGAAAAAATAATTGCCAAGAGTGACGACCACACAGAAGAATTCACTTTCTCGCTTAACCCTTTTGACAAGGAACTGGTCGGAGCTGGTGGCTGGCTGGCCTATGCTGATCAGAAGTATTAACCAGACATTTTGTTATCACACACAAAAAAAAGGCCTTTAAGCATTTTCTTGCTCAAAGGCCTTTTTTGTGTACTCATATGGTGCTGCCTTTCCGGTAAGCGAAGCAGCAGTCAGGAACTAACATTTATAACGGTACGGCACACCTGCTTTTTCCATATTTTCTGAATATTTCTTGAAAATATCAACAACTTTTTTCGCACGAGGACTGGTCGCAGCGATTTCATCCCAGAATTTCTCGGCATCTTTCACGACTTGATCCCACTCATGGGCAGGGATGGTGGTCAACTCCATTTTTTTACCTTCAACTCGAAGTTTTGCTTCACCGCCCCAGTACCAGACTTGACGATAATAATGTGAGCTGTCCATGGACAACTTGAAGAGCTCCTGAAGATGTGGCGGTACCTTTGCCCAGCTCTTGCTGTTGGCAAAATACGAACCACACCAGGCACCAGTAACATTATTGAGAAGAGCGTAATTACAGACATCAGCCCAGCCGACTTCGTAGGCTTCTGTAAAACCACACCAGGCAACACCGTCAAGCTCACCAGTCTGCAGGGCAACTTCAATATCATCCCAGGGCAGCGTTACCGGAACAAGACCGTAACGGGAAAGAAACTTTCCGGCTGTGGGCACGCCAAATACGCGTTTGCCTTTCATATCGGCCAGGGTGCGAATTGGTTTTTTGGTGAAAATATGAAGCGGATCCCAGGCACCGGCACTGAGCCATTCCACATTTTTCACCTCGTCGTAGGCTTCTTTCCAGATCTTATCAAGTCCGTAATACTTAAACATTACAGGCAGATCAAGGCTGTAACGGGTATTGAAAGGGAAATAGCCTCCAAAAACGCTGATATCAACAGGTGATGCCATGGTTGCATCATCGCTCTGTACAGCGTCGATCATACCGTTTTGCAGGCCCGAAACAACTCACTGGTGGCAAGTGCCTGAATCATCCACCACTAACGCCCGGGTACTTGTTGTTCCCTGGTCAATCGCTAAAACGGTCATAGTTACAATACAATCTGAGGATAGTTCTCACTTTAAAGCATAATATCACACAGTAGTTACGCTAAAAAGAGAAGTGTTGATTACCAATACAGCATTTCGGGTGCAAGTTAAATACGTTCCAAATAAATAATCCACCCCCTGAGGGGGGTGGTATTGAGTTTACCCCTTAAAGGGGATGAGAATGCCTCTTGCCCCCAGAGGGGCCGAGGGGTTGTCCCCGCTTTAATTTCAGACGACCTGATCTCGAAAATTTTGTTTTATGACTATTGATTCGTACAACATGCTGAAGTTCCGAAAAAATAGGATATTGGCCCATAAAAATCCAGCTTGAGATTGCCGATTGGGCAAGATTTAGATAGGATACCAATTTCGGGAAAATATCCACAAAACCTCTCTGAACAGTCTACTGCCATGCCCCAGTTACAACTTCCGATCTTTCCCTAAGGAACGAACCTGATCAACACCAATCTCGGGTTCACCAGAAAGGACAATACGGTGACCTATATTTATGGCAACCTGCCGATTTTTGCTCATGACATTAATCATTTGAAAACTTTTCGAATGATCAGCAGCCAGCTGTATGTCAATGGCAGCGCCACGCAGGCGGAGATCTGCCGGGCCTTCGGCGTGAGTAAAATAAGTGTTAAGCGAAGCGTTAAGCTCTACCGGGAAAAAGGCATCGCCGGTTTTTTCGAAAAGCCCCGGCGTCGAGGTCCTGCAGTATTGACGCCTCCGGTGCTGGAAAAAGTGCAGGAATGCTTTGATTCAGGGCTTTCCATACCGGAAACATCCAGGAAATTATCCCTGAAGGCGGACACGTTACGTAAAGCTGTGCGGGCAGGGAAGCTGCACCTCCCTCAAAAAAAAAGATAATACTCCGCCTGGTTCCTGGGATATCGCTGAAAGCAAGAGTGAGCGAAGCCGTGCAGATGCTGCCGCCCCCATAGGCATGGGTGCCACCGACACCGAGGGGAGGCTGTTGGCCAGCATCTTCAAGGCTGGTCCGGTGTTGGCTGAGTTCCGCCACTGTCTCGATGTGCCCAACGGTGGAGTGTTGCTTGGGTTGCCGTCCTTGCTGGCTATGGGGCTTTTACGAAACACAGGGAAATATTTTCGTCTTCCGCAGGTCTACTACTCTTTGTGCTCTATCTTCCTGCTGCTGGCCTTCATGGCCCTTGCCCGGATCAGGACCATCGAGTCCCTGCGATACAGCTCACCTGGCGAATGGGG
The DNA here is from genome assembly GCA_008633435.1 of Candidatus Desulfobulbus rimicarensis. Lineage (GTDB taxonomy): Bacteria > Desulfobacterota > Desulfobulbia > Desulfobulbales > Desulfobulbaceae > Desulfobulbus_C > Desulfobulbus_C rimicarensis. Next base: position 7,278 of record RKSL01000123.1, read on the forward strand.
CAAGCTGCTTGGGCTTGACCGGATCCCGGAAGCCAAAACCCTGCGTGAAAAGGTAGGAATCCTTTCGCAGGACGATCAGGCTTCCCAGTGGGGCGGAGAGCTGAGCAGGGACTGGATGGCGATGTTTCCGGAGTCTGCCGGTATTCTGTATATCGACGGGCATGTCCGTGTCTATCACGGTGGCCAGACAGAACTCCCCCGGCACCATGTTGCCCGGTAGAAGCTGTGCCTGCGGGCAACAACAGACTACTGGGTCAATGCCATGGACGGTCAGCCTTTTTTCATGATCAACAAGGCTGTGGATCCTGGCCTGCTCAAGGTCATAGAGGAGGAAATCGTTCCCCGCCTGGAACGTGATCTTCCGCAACAGCAGGAACTGTTTGCAGGTTTGGAGTCAGCGCCCAGGTTCACACTTGTCTTTGACCGTGAAGGCTATAGTCCCGGATTCATGTCCAGGATGCAGAAGAAGGGAATCTCCTGCCTGACATACCATAAGTATCCAGGAGAGGACTGGCCGGAATCGGAATTCCGGGAACAGAAGGTGACGCTGGTGTCCGGCAACGAGGTAACCATGCAGCTGGCGGTGTATTGGTTCAGCGTGAATTGGAATTTTCGCCTGTCTGAGTTAGTCTACTCAAACGGAGGAAAATTTCATGGTAAAGAGACGCAAAAAGTATACCCCTGAAGGAAAAGTATCTATCCTTAAGCGGCACCTGGTGGACAAGGTTCCGGTATCAGATGTATGTGACCAGCATGGTCTTTCTCCGACGGTATTTTACCGTTGGCAGAAACAGTTCTTTGAAAATGGTCCATCGGCCTTTGTCAGCAAACGAAAATCCAAGCTAACTCTTCAAGAGCGCCGCATCCAACAGCTTGAGGAGAAGCTTGCCACTAAAAATGAAGTCGTCTCGGAACTCATGGAGGCCCACCTCAAGTTAAAAAAAAATCTTGGGGAAATTTGAAAGGATCCTGGGTTCCCCATGATACCAGAGACAATATCGTTGATTTTGTGAAATATTGGGTCATGAAGACTGAGCTGCCATTAAAGCTCTTTATTCTCTGGCTCGGCATCTCGAGCAGTAAGTTCTACAACTGGAAAGATCGTTATGGCAAAGCCAATGAACATAACGGACTCGTTCCACGAGATTTCTGGTTGGAAGAGTGGGAGAAGGCTGCTATTATTGACTTTCACAATAAGAATCCGTTAGAAGGGTATCGTAGGCTTACGTTCATGATGCTTGATGACGGTGTTGTTGCAGTCAGTCCCAGTTCAGTCTACCGGGTTTTGTCTGCGGCAGGACTTCTGCAGCGCTGGAACCGCGAACAGTCAAAGAAAGGGAGCGGATTTGTTCAGCCTCTCAAGCCACATGAACACTGGCATA
>RKSL01000124.1 GCA_008633435.1 Candidatus Desulfobulbus rimicarensis
TGTTATAATTTTTGAGTCAGACACACCGGCGGGCAAGTTTTTTGACCTGATACTGATTCTCGCTATAGCGGTTTCTGTCAGTGCTGTTTTGCTTGATTCAGTCAGGGCGGTTCACGGACAATATGGCTCTGTTCTCTTTATGCTGGAGTGGTTTTTTACGCTACTTTTTACGGCAGAGTATGTGCTCAGAATACTGTGTGTTGATAAACCCGGGAAGTATATCTGGTCATTTTTCGGGGTTATAGATCTGCTGTCAATTCTGCCAACGTATTTCAGTATCCTGCTGCCCGGAACAGAGCTGATGATTATTATTCGGGCGTTACGGATCTTGCGTGTTTTCAGAATACTTAAACTTGGCTCCCATCTCAGTGAGGCCAATGTCTTGATTGAGTCGCTTAAAGCCAGCCGGAAAAAAATTGAAGTCTTTCTTTTTACAGTGCTGCTGCTGGTGATAATTTTTGGCTCGTTGATGTACCTGGTTGAAGGAGAAGAAAACGGGTTTACTTCTATTCCCCGCTCTATCTACTGGGCAATTGTCACCCTGACAACCGTTGGTTATGGAGATATAGCGCCATCGACTCCTCTTGGACAGGCACTTGCTTCAATTATCATGATTTGTGGTTTTGGGATTATTGCCGTACCCACCGGAATTGTCTCTGCGGAAATGGTCAGGACATCAGTTGAACAAAAAGATGACAAAACCTGCCCGGGCTGCACCTCGCATTACCATGACCGGGACGCTATCTATTGCAAGTACTGTGGAGAAGAGTTGGAAATATCAGAAGAATAGAAGAGTATCTGTTGATTATTGGATATCTTGAAAAAGGCTTTCCCCAGCTGTACAGGCGTTCATGGTATTTCCCACTTTTTCTTTGTATATCATGATCCAATGAAAATACCGGAGAGCCAGCGTGTTGTCTGATTCTCCGGAGCAATTGGAGAGACCTTGCTTAGCTGCCGTAATAAATAACACCACTGGTGTCTGTTTCCCGCACTTCCACAGAATACAGCTTGTATCTGTCTGTCTGGAGTTCGTTTTCAAGCTCTTCAAAAATATACATTGCAATATGCTCTGACGATGGATTGCGTTCTTGAAAGGCTGCATGATCGTTGAGATCATAATGATCGAGGGTGTCAATAACCCTGGCCACATGTTTTTTAAGCACTTTAAAGTCAATGCCCATGCCCAGCTGGTCGAGCTTGTCGGCACGAACCTGCACTTTCACTTTCCAGTTATGTCCGTGTGGACGTTCGCAGGTTCCCGGGTAATCACGCAGGTGGTGGCCACCTGAAAAATGTGTTTTTATAAAAATGTCAAACATAGTTTCACCTGATATTAATATGTTACAAGATGTGCGGCTGCTGCCTTGTCCTGTTTTGTAAAAGCTGCTTGCAACCTTTCTTCAGATAGTGGTAAACAAACAGGTTAATGCAATTTTCATGGAGAATATGTTACCACATCGGAGCATATTTTACCTTCTTTACTCACGCGATGGAGATTTTTTATGGCAGCTGTCGTCCCGTTTCGGGGGGTGCGTTATAACCCGGAAAAGATAGATCATCTGGAAGATGTTATTACCCCGCCCTATGACGTTATCAGCAAGAACGCAGGTGCGGCCATGCAGAAAAAGAATCCCTATTCCATGATTAATCTCGATCTGCGTAACACTTCACAGGATGAGACCGACGATGATGGTCGTTACGAAAAGGCTCGACAGCGGTTTGTATCCTGGCAGGACAAAGGCGTGCTGCTGCGTGATGCCGTCCCGTCCATCTATCTCTACTTTATTGAATATACTCATCCTTCAGGGAAAAAGATGACCCGTAAAGGGCTGGTCGCACTGGTCGGCCTGGCAGAATTTGCTGAAGGAATTGTCAAGCCCCATGAAAAAACTTTTTCCGGGGTCATCAGTGATAGACTGGAATTGATGGAGGCGTGTCAGGCGCAGTTCAGCCAGATTTTTTCCATATTTTCAGATCCGCAAAATCGCGTCATTGCAGCTCTTGAAACGCATAGAAAAGAGCCGCCTGTCTGTAAAGTACAAGACCATGACGGCAATACGCATACGCTCTGGCAGATAACTGATACTGAAACACTCAGAGAAATCAATGCCTTCTTTGTCGATAAATCTGTGTATATTGCCGATGGTCATCATCGCTACACTACAGCTCTTGATTGTCGACGACGCGCCCTTGCAAACAATCCACAACTGCCCGCAGACAGTCCGTACAATTATATAATGATGTATCTCTGCCCAAGTGAAGATTCCGGGCTTTCTGTGTTGCCCACACACAGGCTGGTCAGGTGGCCGGGAAGCATGAATGCTGATGACCTCGCTCTTAAAATGAGAGCAGGGCTTCATGTGGACGAGGTAACAGCTGATTCCCGGGAAGACCTTATTGCTGAGCTTCTTCGGAAGATGGATGAGGCAAATACCTCAACCAGTCTCCCTGCTTTTGGAGTTTACCATGCCGGAGAGAACCGGGCATTTGTACTCAAATCGACCAGGGCGCAGCTGGAAGATAAAATTCTTGCAGGTAAACCAGAAGTGCTGCAAAAACTGGATGTGGTTGTGTTGTCTGATGTACTCATTAAAAAGCTGCTTGGATTATCCCATGATCAGCTTGTCAAGGAGCAGCTTGTCAGCTATATCAGCAATACAGAAGCAGCCCTTGATGCAGCAGTGAAGGCAAGTGAAACCGAAAAAGACCATACCCCGTTACTTTTTCTGCTGAACCCCACTCGGGTGGGACAGGTGCTGAATGTTGCAGACAGCGGAGAAATCATGCCCCATAAATCCACCTATTTTTATCCCAAGATAATGACAGGGTTGCTCATAAACAAACTTGTTGCCCATGAGGCAGTTTCTTCCCTTTACAAGGGATAAACCAGCATGGCTTGCTTATAATCGCCAGCCACAAAACATTATGAAGGTCGGTCGCTGCGGCGTGGCACGTTCGTAAATGCTGCGACTTTCGAATAAAGGATTGGATGGAGTTTACCAACGATTCCCTCTTTGACGGTAATTTACAGTGTCGGCAGCATGGCAAGGGCTATCGGTTTTCAGTGGATGCTGTACTTGCAGCTCATTTTTGTCAACCGAAGAAACAGGCAAGGATACTTGATCTGGGTTGTGGTTCCGGGATTATCGGCCTTATTCTCTGTTATCGCCATTTGCAGATAACAGTTACCGGGCTTGAGTTGCAGCCTGCTCTTGCCAGGCTTGCCAGGGAGAACGCAGAGCTGAACGAGTTTGTCAGTAAACTGGCAGTGACGCAGGGTGATCTGCGTACCATTAAAGACTATTTTCAGCCGGAATCATTTGAACTGGTTGTGAGTAATCCGCCCTATCGACCAGTGGGCTCAGGACGGCTTAACCGGGAGGATGAATGCGCGCTTGCCCGACATGAGCTTACTGCCGATATTCATGCAGTGGTCAGGGCTGCGGCATACGCCGTTAAAAACCGGGGAACTGTGGTGTGCATTTATCCTGCTGCACGCCTTGCTGAGCTCTTAAACAAGATGGAAAATCATCGTCTTGTTCCCAAAAGGTTACAGCCCGTGTATAGTTATCCGCAGGCTGAAAATGCAACTCTTGTTCTGGTTGAGGCAGTAAAAAACGGGGGACAGGGTGTTGAGCTGCTCGCTCCGTTTTATATTTACCAGTTTCCGGATGGGCCATATACCGACGAAATGGCCAGGCTCTACAGGTAATTCCACTATTCATTATTTATGCTAGCACAAATTCTCAGTGGCGCAGTAATCGGCGTCGATGGCCTGATAATTCAGGTTGAGGTGGATCTTGCCCTGGGGCTTCCTGGTTTTTCCACTGTGGGGCTGGCCGAAGGGGCTGTGCGAGAGTCCAAAGACCGGGTCAAGGCGGCCATCAAGAATTCAGGGTACGAGTTTCCCCAACGAAAAATAACTGTGAACCTGGCTCCTGCTGACGTGAAAAAAGAAGGTGCCGGTTATGATCTGCCCATTGCTCTGGGCATTCTTGCAGCTTCAACGGTGCTGCAATGTGAAGAACTTTCCCAAACAGCAGTGGTTGGCGAGCTATCCCTTGATGGCGCAGTCAGGGGGGTGCGCGGGGTTCTGCCCATGGTGCTTGCTGCCCGCGATAAAGGGGTGAAATGTTTTCTGGTTCCTGAGGAAAATGCCCGTGAGGCCGCGGTAATTGAGGGCATGGAAATCATCGCGGTGAAGAGGCTGGATGAGGCGGTTGAGTTTTTATCAGGACTGCTTGAAATACCGCCTTCGCAGGTTGATCTTGCAGAACTCTTTGGCAGACGGAATAACTATCGCTTGGATTTTGCCGAAGTACGCGGCCAGGAGCATGTAAAACGCGCCCTTGAAGTGGCAGCTGCCGGTGGGCATAATGTTCTACTCAGCGGTATTCCCGGAACCGGCAAAACCATGATGGCTCGAAGAATTCCTTCAATTCTCCCCGACCTGAGCCTGGAAGAATCCCTTGAAACCACTAAAGTATATTCAACCACAGGATTATTGCCAACAGATCTCCCCCTCATGGTGACCCGGCCATTTCGCTCGCCCCATCATACTATTTCCGATGCTGGCCTAATCGGTGGCGGTCAGATTCCCCGGCCAGGAGAAGTCTCCCTTGCCCATAACGGTGTGCTGTTTCTTGACGAACTGGCCGAATTTCGAAAAAATGTGCTTGAAGTCATGCGTCAACCCCTTGAAGATGGCCATGTAACTATTGCCAGAGCTGCAACCAGCCTCAGGTTTCCGGCAAATTTTATGCTTGTGGCTGCCATGAATCCCTGTCCATGTGGCTTTCTTGGGGATACGCAGAAAGAGTGCATTTGTACCCCAGTCCAGATTCAGCGTTATCAGAATCGTATTTCCGGCCCCTTGCTTGACCGGATAGATATTCAGGTTGAGGTGCCTCCGGTTCGGGTGGAAGACATTGAACGGGCAGAGCAGGGTGAAAGTTCTGCGTGTATCAGGAACCGGGTCAATGCGGCTCGCCGTATACAGCATGACCGTTTTATTGCGGATACCATGGTGCATTGCAACGCGCAAATGGGATCAAAAATGCTTAAACAATATTGTCCTCTTGATGATTCTTCTTCGCGTCTGCTTTATCAGGCCATCGAGCGTCTGGGGCTTTCTGCCCGGGCATACACCCGAATTCTGAAAATTGGCCGAACCATTGCTGATCTTGAGCAGACAGCCAATATTTCAACAACGCATATTGCTGAGGCTATCCAGTACCGTCGCCTCCAGTATGGCGCGGGATGATGCTTTGATGGAGAGTAGATTACATATTGCAAACACTCTGTTCTCATGGTGTTTCTTCTTTGTTTTTACTGTTCTTTTTTTCTGGTTTGCTCCCGCCTGTTGTGCTGATCCGTATTTGTTTGGAGTCACCATTGACGACCCATGGACAGACCAGCCGGCAATCCATCAAGCCCTTGCCGGCCATACAATACAACCCACCGCTCGAGTTGTTTTTGATGAGCATGTTGCCGCAAGCGAATATCTTGCACCTGTTGCCAATATCCATTCGGCAAGCCTGGTGATGGGGGAGATCCTTGACAGTTTTTATGTTTCATCCTACAGCGTCCAGGAATATCTCGATAGGGTTGCTGAATATCTTGACACTCTGGCAGACCATGTGGATATTTGGGAGATTGGTAACGAAGTTAATGGCGACTGGCTGGGGAATACTGCAGATGTTAAAGCAAAAATTGAGGGAGCCTATGCACTTGCAAAGAATAGAGGCGTGACCACGGCCATTACTTTTTATTATAACAAAGCCTGTTACTACGATAAACCAGAACACGAGATGTTTACCTGGATTCAGAATAATGTCTCTGAAGAACTGAAAAACGGCCTGGATTATGTCTTGTTCAGTTATTACGAAGATGATTGTGAAGGCGTGGTCTATACCAGGGAATACTGGCAGGGTGTATTTGAAGCATTACACTCTTTGTTTCCCCATGCCAAACTGGGTTTTGGGGAAATCGGCACTGTAACTGAGGCGAGCAAAGCAGAATATATACAGCGGTATTATTCGATGAATTTTGCCCGGGAGTATTTCGTAGGCGGTTACTTCTGGTGGTATTACAAACAGGATTGCGTACCTAATTCAAAAAATCTCTGGAATGTCCTTGAAACAACAGTTAATCTTGCAAACAAAGGTGATACTCCGCCCACCACTCCTGGAAATTCTGTGGTACCGTTTGTAAAACCCCTCCTGCTCCAATCCCGGGAGGACGACTAAACCGCAATCACTCCTTGGTTTCTTCCCTTTTCCTTGCCGATATAGAGCGCATTATCAGCCCGGTTTATGACCAGTGAAAAATGTTCGCCCGGGTGTGCAATCGCTCCACCAAGCGTTATGGTCGTCTCGATTTTTTGTCCGTCATAGTCAACGATCATCTGTTCCACAACACTTCTCAGTCGTTCCATCATTTTTGCAAGATCGTCTTTGCTGCTCACGTAACAGGTCATAAGAAATTCTTCGCCGCCCCAGCGCGCGAGAAAACTCCCGGCTCTTGTATTTTGCTGTAAAGTATGCGAAAGAGCCACAAGAACTAAATCGCCACCATTATGACCATAGGTGTCATTAATCTTTTTAAAAAAATCAACATCAATAAGGATTACAGCAAACAGTGTCTCTTTTTTTCGGGAAACAAGATGTTCTTTTTCCATTTTACTGACAATAAATCTTCTGTTAAAGAGCTTGGTTAATGGGTCTTTGCTGCTCTCTTCAAGAAGATTGTG
>RKSL01000125.1 GCA_008633435.1 Candidatus Desulfobulbus rimicarensis
GCATCACTGTCATGACCTTTGAAGTCTCAGCGCAGAACGATGCGGCAGATATTATCAACAAGTTAGGCAATAAAGGGGTGACACATCTTGCCCTGAATCAGTATTACACCCTTGACAGCGCCCAAAAACAGCAGAAAGAACCTGCTCCTCCTGCACACACAACCACAACAGACAACTGGCCTCCAACCTGCCAGTCAAGAAAAGTTGTCAAAATAGGTATGGTGGACGGGATGGTTAATACGGATCTTCCCATTTTTCGTGGCAAACATATCACAGCCACGACATTCAGCAGCGGAAAAAACGCCAGAGCCGCTGAGCATGGCGCAGCCATTGCAGCTCAGATTGTCGGCAGTGCCACTGACAGTGCAAGCGGCTTAATCCCGAAGGCACAACTTTATGCGGCTGCAGCGTTCAGCGACGCAGGCAACACGGCTCCCAGGGGTACGGTTCTGGCCATTGTCAAAGCCCTGGACTGGCTGGTCGGCAACAAGGTGCAAGTTATTAACTTAAGTTTCAGCGGGCCTGATAATGACATCCTGGCACTGGCCATAAAAACAATTTTACAACACAACATTCCGGTTGTGGCTGCAGCAGGAAACCATGGCCCGGACGGTCCGCCTGCCTATCCTGGCGCATATCCAGGTGTCATCGCAGTCACTGCTGTTGACCGTTACCTGCGACCATATCCGCGCGCCAACCATGGCCACTATATCAGTTTTGCTGCCCCCGGGGTTCGGATACCTGTCCCTTGTAAAAAGGGAAAAACATGCTACAAATCTGGAACTTCCTTTGCCGCTCCCTACTGTACAGCCCAGCTGGCCATGCTCCTTTCAGGCGATGGTAAACACTCCGTAATAACGGACAATATTTCCAGATTACGAGCCATAGTGCAGGATTTGGGAGCACCCGGAAAAGATCCGATTTTTGGTTGGGGATTCTTACCACCCTGCTCCACACTTTAACTCGGTTTCGGTCATTCTCCCTCCATATTTTTTCCGAAAGTCGCAGCATTTACAAACGTGGCGCGCCTCAATGACCAACTTTCATAATTTTTTTGTGGTTGGCTATTATGATCCAGCCATGCTGGTCTATCCGAAAATCGCAGCATCTACCGACATGCCACGCCTCAATGACCGACTTTCATAGTTTTTTTGTGGTTGGCTATTATGGTCCAGCCATGCTGGTCTATATGGCGTCCTGCTTCAGCTGCATATGAAGATTTCTTTTGTTTTACTTGATCATAGTATTCGTCACACTGCCCTGCCTGGACAAAGAGGGCTGATCAACTGACAAATGGTGTTGCCAAACAGATATTTTTTGTTCCTCTGTAATCTTCACTTGACAGACCTTGTGAACAGACAGTATAGGGTAATTAAACGAACGTTTATTTTACGCTGGAAAATATATGGTCAAACAACAGGGTCGCCAAAAAAAATCGTCCTCAAGGGAACGTATCCTCGATGTCGCGGTACCCCTTTTTGCCAGCCAGGGGTATGGTAATACAGGGCTCAGGGAAATCGCCAAAGCAGCAGATGTAAACCTGGCAATGATCAATTATTTCTTTGGTTCAAAAAAAGCATTACTCAAAGAAATTCTGGATATATTCTTCTCCGGTTACCTTGAAGTTGCCCGGAGAGAACTGAACAATGAAGATGAGTTCGCAGTACAGATACAAAACTTTATTCACTCTGCTATCAAGTATTTTTCCTCCTGCAGAGATTATCTTCTGGTCACCATTAACGAACTGCCACACGACGCCCCGGAGATTATCGAGTACAAGGCCGGGTGGGGTCGCCAGATGAATGATATATTAGGTAGATACTTAAGCGACCATGGCCGATCCCAAATGTTTTCGACAATGCCTCCTGTCGCTTTCTGTTCTTTGCTGACCTCCATGATGGCTTCCAGGTTCCTCTTTACTCCGCTTATGCAGCAGGTGCAACCTGGCGTGATTACAGATGATTCAGTTCAAGATTACGCCGAGATGATCTGCTCTGTTTTCCTGCACGGTATCAGCGAAAACCAAGAAGAATCTAATCAGAATCAATAAACTCGTCCATTCAACAACAAACATATTTACGGGAAACATATGAGTATAAAGCAACGCATCGAATCATCATTTGCAAGCTGGACCAGGTTCGTTATCCGGTTTAAATATCTTTTCCTGCTCCTGATTCTTGTTCCGACATTTCTCATTGCCTCCCAGGTGCGCCACCTCACCATTGACACCTCCAATGAAGGGATGCTGCATCCTGAGGATCCAATCCTGATTGCGTATAATACGTTCAGGGATCAATTCGGGCGTGACGATAAACTGGTCATTGCCATAAAGAGTGAAAAAAAAGAGATTTTCACCATCCCCTTCCTGAAAAAACTCAAAAAACTCCACGATCAACTTGAGACGGAAGTTCCACATCTTAACGACATCACATCTCTGGTTAATGCCAGAAACACCCTGGGAGAAGGCGACACTCTCCTTGTTGACGACCTGCTACAACATTTCCCTGAGAATCAGCAGGAGCTGGCTGCGCTCAAAAAACGGGTGATGGAAAATCCTCTGTACCGCAACCTGCTGATTGCTGCTGATGGCAGCTTCACTACAATCATCCTGGAAACTGACACCTATTCCTCGGAGGGAATGACCGGCGACGACATGATGGCAGGGTTTGACACAGAAATTGCGGAATCCCCGGAAGCTGCGCCCCAATACCTGACCAACAAAGAGAACGGGGAGATGGTCAACCGGGCCAAAAAAATAGCTGCAGCCTATTCCAGCCCGGATTTCAAAATCTATATGGCAGGCAGTCCCATTGTCACCCAGACCGTAAAAAAGCTCATGATGAAGGATATGAAAAAATTTCTTCGTCTGGCCGTACTGACCATCGGGATATGTCTGTTTGTCATGTTCAGACGGATTTCAGCTATTCTGCTGCCCCTTCTTGTGGTGGCCCTTACCCTGATAGCCACACTGGGACTTATGGCCAGATTCGGTTTTCAGTTCAAGGTGCCGACAATTATCCTGCCCTCCTTCCTGCTGGCTGTTGGCGTGGGGGCAAGTGTGCATGTTCTCTCGTTGGTGTACCAGCGTCTGCGCCAAGGGGACACCAAAGAAGAGGCGCTTATCGCGGCTCTTTCCCATTCCGGGCTGGCCATTGTCATGACGTCGCTGACAACGGCTGCAGGACTGGCCTCATTTGCCGGAGCCAAGGTAGCCCCCGTTGCTGATCTTGGTCTGTTTTCCGCTGTCGGGGTCATGCTTTCGCTGATTTACACCCTTGTCCTGCTTCCCTCTCTGGTGGCTATTTTCCCGATACGACAACAAAAGGAGAGTAAGCATAAGGATATTCCAGGTGTATTTGACCGTTTTCTTGACTGGATTTCCCGGATCACCACCTCATATCCCAAGGCCATCAGCATGGTCTCACTACTTGTTGTGTTAATCTTTGCCACAGGCATTCCGAAAATCAACTTTTCCCATAACCTTTTGGCCTGGCTGCCAGAAAAAATGCCGGTTCGGATCTCAACTGAAGTTATCGACCATACCATGCGCGGCAGCGTTGCCCTCGAAATCATTCTTGATACCGGAAAGGAAAACGGCCTCTACGACAAGCGGGTTCTTGTCGCCATGGATACACTCGGCAAAAAGCTTGCAACCTTTCAACAGGACTCCTTGTTTGTCGGCAAGATCACAGATGTTACGACAATACTGAAAGAAATCCATAAGGCATTAAACGAAAACCGCAAAGAGATGTATAGAATTCCAGAGAATGGTGCACTTATCCCGCAGGAATTCCTGCTCTTTGAGAACTCAGGATCAGATGATCTTGAAGATGTCATTGATTCCCGTTTTTCCAAGGCCAGAATCACCATAAAGGTACCATGGCGGGATGCGCTTGCCTATGTCCCCTTTATCAGGGAAATCGAAAACCAGTTTCAGGAAACTTTTCAACAGATCAGCATTGACGGACAAAATATTTCCATCTCCACAACCGGAATTATGTCGCTTTTCTCACGTATACTCTTTGCCACCATGCATTCGGCAGCACAAAGCTATGGAATTGCCTTCGGGGTTATCACCCTGATGATGATTCTGCTGATAGGTGACCTGCGTATCGGGCTCATTGCGATGCTGCCCAATATCACACCTATCATCGTGGTCATGGGAATAATGGGATGGTTTGGCATTCCGCTTGATATGTTTACCATGCTGGTTGCCTCCATTGCCATTGGCCTGGCTGTGGATGACACCATTCATTTTGTCTACAATTTTAAAAAATATTTTGAGCGAACCGGGGATGTGCACCTTGCGGTTCAGCAAACAATGCACACGGCAGGACGGGCAATGTTGACCACCTCGATTGTACTGGCCACCGGCTTTTTTCTGTTCATGTTTGCCTCCATGCATAATGTCTTCAACTTCGGTATGCTGGTTGGACTGGCCATTGTTATTGCCCTGCTCGCTGATTTTTTTCTGGCACCCGCGCTCATGGCTCTTGCCTTGGGTGGCCGAAGCAAACAGTAATCATCAATTACACTCAGTGGGTTTGCCAGTTTTTTGCACCCACCTGAAGAGTTACAAAAGCACAAGAAATTTCAGAGGAGAAACCAAATGAAATATATATCATGGTGTTGCACATTTGCCGTGGCGCTGCCACTCTTTTTCACTGCGCCTGCGGCCCACGCGCTGACCGGCAGGGAAATCATGGACACCGTAGATGCCCGTGATGACGGTGACAACATGACAGCTGATGTCAAAATGGTTCTGATTGACCGACAACAGAATAAACGAATCCGTGACATAAAAGTCTTTATCAAGGACAAGGGTAAAGACACCTGGAAGATGCAGTTCTTTCGCTCACCTGCAGATGTGAAAGATACGGCTTTTCTTACCTATGACTATTACGAGGGCGGCCGCGATGATGATCAGTGGCTCTATCTGCCGGATCTGCATAAAACTAAGCGTATTGCCACCTCAGATAAATCCTCTTCATTTATGGGCTCAGATTTTTCCTATGCTGATATGACCCGCCGGGTTGTGGATGAATGGACATACAAAATACTTAAAGAATCCGAGGTTAACGGCCACAAGGTCTGGCTCATAGAAGCAAAGCCTGCAAGCAAAGAAGTAGAAGACAGGTACGGCTATTTACGATCTGTGCTCTTTATCCGTCAGGATATTTTTATGGGCGTTCGGGCGGTGCACTGGCTGAAAGAAGGCAAAAAAATAAAATATCAGGAAAACAAAAAGATCAAACAGATCAACGGCATCTGGGTGGCCACCGAATTACACGCGAAAACCACAAAAAATAAGGTCATCCTGCATAAAACCGTCCTGGAATATACCAATATCAAATTCAATCAGGGGCTGGATGACAACCTGTTCACAGTTCGCAGCCTGGAAAAAGGTCTCTGATGGTTCGTCGTTTTTTTTGCAGGGCACACATTATTGCCGCTGTTTTTCTCTGCTGCCATTTCCAGGCTATAGACACCTATTGCTCAGAGCTTGATGAAGTTATCAGCGGTTTTGACGCCCCTGATGCACAAGAAGACAAGGCAGCTGAGTCTGCGCTTGACGAGGTGTTAACCGGCTTTGCAGAGGAAAGCACCGACCAACAGCCAACGCAACATACCGCACTTTCTCTTCCGGTGTGGATGACCCTCTCTGGCGAGCTCACCCTCACCGGTTCCTGGAACTTTGCCCATGACGCCCCTGCTTACGGTGAGGCTGATCACCGTGATCTCTCCATGTTGCGCACCACAGCTGCCCTCAGCACAGACCTGAAATACCACTCCTGGAAAGTACGCATCAGCGGTCATGGATTTTATGACGCAGCCTACTCCATACAGGGGCGTGAGCAATATAGCGCACAATTGCTTGACGATTATGAACAGGAACTGGAGTTTGACGAGGTTTCTCTCAACGGCAGCCTTACAGGCAACCTTGACCTGAAAACCGGCAGACAGGTCGTGGTCTGGGGGAAAGCCGATAATGTGCGGGTAACAGATATTCTCAATCCTCTTGACAACCGAATACCAGGGCTGGTCGACATCAAATACCGACGTCTGCCAGTGACCATGACCAGGCTGGATTACTACACAGGTAACTGGAATATCAACGGTATAGTTCTGCATGAAGTACGCTTTGATAAGCAACCGGTTTTTACCAGTGATTTTTATCCCGGCAACGCACCCCGACCGGATGAAACCATTGCTTCAGATTTTTCCATAGATAATCAGCAGTATGCGCTTGCCCTGAACGGTATCTTCAGCGGCTGGGATCTTTCCATCTACCAGGCCTGGGTATATGATAATCACGCCCATCTGGAAGACAACGACAACGGTCAGCACCTCATCCATAACCGGGTCTCCATGACAGGACTCACCACCAATATGGCCTGGGGCAACTGGCTTTTCAAGGCCGAAGGGGCTTGGTGGCAGGGCTTGAGGTTTGCCGGAGTTCCCGACCAGGACTTCAGCCGTATGGATATGATGGCAGGAATTGAATATACCGGTTTTTCGAACACATTGATCTCCCTTGAACGGGTTTCCCGCCATCTGCTCCATTTTGACAACCGCCTGGCTCAGCCTCCTGATTATGCGGAAAAAGATCAGGTACAAACAGTGTTTATGATGACCAGGGATTTCATAAACGATACACTGACGGCTAAATTCCTCTGGTCAGCCTTTGGCGAGCAGGGTGAAGATGGAGCTTTTGAACGGTTCCAGCTAGACTATGCGGTAAATGATAACCACGCAGTCAGTGGTGGCGTAATTTTTTACCAGGACGGCGACAGCTATGCCTTCAGTACAATTGAGGATAACGATAGAATTTTCTTAGAATATTCTTTTGCTTTTTAGCCCGGCCATGACAACATGGCCCCAATGACCATACTTTTATATAATCGTTCTTCAATCATCGACATATTCATGATAAACTACGTGTATATGAGTAAAATACTGCGACCAACTTACTGAAAATACGTAACCGTTTACCAGCCCCCCTGCTTCGTCCGATCAGGTCTCCTCGCATAGGTGGGCTATAGCTCGTCGCCCTGCTTGAACGAATCAGGGGCACTGGTAAACGGTTACAGATTGGTGTAATATCAAGGCTACAGCTTCCTTGTGGAACGGTTACGAAAATACAATGACAACCACAACAATCTGTCCAAAGTGCAGAAATAAAGGTGACAGTCCCAACTCCTGCACGTCATGCGGAACCAACTATGCCGCATACGAAAAGGACAAACAAGGGGCCGTAGCCAAGGTGTATGCACTGATTCAAAACGGTGATTTTGCAAAGGCAAAAATCGAGGCTGAAAAACTCCCCAAAGACTTCCCTGATGGCCAGGGCGAATTTGCTTTGTTGCTTTCAAATATCAATCGTGATATCAACATCCAGGGAAAATACAACGAGGCCTTGGAGTTCTTTACCCAGGGAAAATTTGACCAGGTCGGCCTGATTTTACGCAATATCCGCGCCTTTGACCCCACACTTGAAGAAAAAATTATTACGCTTCGTAAAAAAGCATTACGACATAATGCCCACCAAGACATGCTCAACGAGGCCATAGAAAAATTTACCTCTGGCCGTTTTGGTCAGGCACAACAAATTTTTCAGACAATCCATGATACGGAGAATCAAGAGCTTATACATCCCTATCTTGGCAAAATTACGAAAAAAAAGGATGGTCTGTTCAAACAGGCTGTTAAATGCCTCCAAAGCAATCTCTTTGAAGCGGCTGAACAGAACTTTGAACGGCTGCATAATGAGTTCCCGGAAACCAGGGAAAGGACAAAAGTCTATACTGATCTGCTTAAAAACAAAAAAAATATCCAGGAAAAGTTGCTGGCAGCAGCCCAAAACGCTAAAGAAGAAAACCGTCCCTTTGAGGCAAAGGTTCTCTATGCCTTCATGTGCTGGCAACACCCGGAATTTCGCCCCCGTCTTGCCAGTTACCTTGACGAGACTCTTGAACAGCAAAATGTTACTCTAGCGGACTTGACCAGAGAAAAGAAATATGATTTTGCAACAGACGGCCTCCAACTTGATGAAGATGGTCTTTTCACTGCCAGTACCCGGGAAAAACAGACAGGGTTGAAAAGAGCAACAGATCAGGAAGGGCTGTTCATTCCACTGCCGGAATCACCGGATCCCTCCCCGGACACCACAGGAAAACAGCTGGATCTTGCTAAACAGCAATGTGCTGATTTCAGTTGCTGAAATCAGCTCGTAGAAATTCACGACCCAATACTCGGCTGACTTGCTGATTTCAGCCATCACAGCAGATGGTACTCAGCAAAGGAGAAGTACCC
>RKSL01000281.1 GCA_008633435.1 Candidatus Desulfobulbus rimicarensis
TGGGCTTTGTCGCAACGGTGACTTTTCTGAGTTGCACCGATCATTGGCGTTATTCTGGCAGGACTGGTGTATTGCGGGTTTGAAACCGATTGATCAACGATTAAAAAGTGAGCAAATACAAAAACAGTACAACATACCGGTTTTCCATAGAATGTGAAAAATGATGTGTAGGAGCTCGTCCCTGGGAGCGAAAATAACCCTTTTAAAATCGATGTTCTGATTGTTTGGGTAATCAGACTCCTACACAATATGCTGGTGGTTGAGGTATACCTATTGTGAGTTTATTTATGATGAAGAATCATATAGTACAATGCATCGGCAAATCGTTCGGCCTCTTCCCTGGTATCTGTAAACAGCCAGTACAATACATTGTTGTGTTTATCCATTATCTGCACATTCCAAACCGGTTGATTATCGGGTTTTGACACCACAGGCGTTCCCAGATTTTTGTAATAATAAACTTCCTGTTTTTGCTGACCTGGTATTGGGATTCCCATGGTGAACCAAGTGCCTCCGGCAGCAATGGTCATCCTGATGAATTTGTCCGTTACCTTGAGGTCTGTTGGAAGATAGCCATAGGCCGGTGGTTGTTCTTCAATCAGGTCGGTTATGGTTTGAATTGGATTCTGTACGTGAGTTGCATTGGGAGTATAGCTACCCTGGGGCGTCTCTTGTGGTGCTGCCGTTTCTGGTGGTGTTGACACCTGTTGGGTGGACGTGGAATTTTGCATACATGAAGCCAGAAAAAAAGATAACACCAGTGTAACAACGGCAAGAGCTGTTTTGTTCATTGTATTTCCTCTGTTGTGGTCAATAGGTGATAAGGTAAGTAAAATTACTCATTGCATGCGTAATTTTCAAAGAAACAGTATGATGTCACATATATAAAAACACTTTGAGCTTTTACGCAACAACTGGGAAAAAGAAATTTCTCGTTCTTGGGATAGAATATGAGTCTGCTGCTGGACGTAATTACCGGAGTTCGTTGTGCCCGTTGGCTTTTGACAGGGAAGATACGTGCTGATCAAGTGTGATAAGAGGGGTGGGATTTCCTTGATCAGCGAGAACAATAGCATAGGTTGTAGAGAGTTGCTGGAGTGCCTGTTGGAGCTGGGTATGTACCAGCGAGGGGTGGTTATTGGTTTCGCTGAGGTGGGCCAGCACAACATATTGGAGTTGTGAATTGCTAAGTTCTGCAAGAAAGTGGGCAGCATCGCTATTGGCAAGATGCCCCTGACTTGATTTAACCCGTTGTTTGAGCGGCAGGGGGTAGGGGCCGTCCATGAGCATTTGCGGATCATGGTTTGCCTCAAGGATGAGTGCCTGGCAGCTGCGGACATGGAAGCCGATGAGCTTGGTTATTCTGCCTGTATCAGTACAGTAGCCAAGAGAAAGGTTCCCCGCGCGGATAACGAATCCGACCGGGTCGTTGGTATCATGGGATATGCGGAAGGGATGGATGTCAAACCCTCCCAATGTAAAACGTTGCCCCGTGGTAAATTCAATCTGCTGATAGAGTTGTTTTACCCGTTTGCTGGCACCCCGGTGCGTTCCGGTATTGGCATAAATGGGCAGATGGTATTTTCGTGACAAGACCCCGACACCTTGAATGTGGTCGCCATGTTCGTGGGTGACAATGATTGCATCAAGATCTGCTGGTGAACGATTGATGGAGGCCAGGCGACTGGTTATTTCTTTACCGGAAAAACCAGCGTCAATGAGCAGGGACGTTGTACCCGCTTCGACATAGGTGCAGTTACCTTTTGATCCGGAACCAAGGACACAGAAGTTCATACCCCTAGGTTGAGATACCTGTATGGCCAAAGCCGCCGCTGCCGCGTTCGGTGGTATCAAGTGCTGCCACAGCATCAAGCTGTGCCTGACAAACTCGGGCAAGTATCATCTGGGCGATACGGTCTCCCCGGTTGACGATAAAGGTTGTTTTACCATGGTTGATCAGCCCGACCTTGACTTCCCCCCGGTAGTCGGCATCAATGGTTCCGGGTGCATTGATAACCGTAATGCCATGTTTGACTGCAAGACCAGACCTGGGTCTGATTTGTATTTCATAACCGTCAGGAATGGCAATGCCAAACCCCGTCGGGATCAGTTGGATCTCTCCAGGGGCAAGAGGTGTTTCTCCAGCCACAGCCGCAGCAATGTCCATGCCGGCTGCCTGCGAGGTTTCATAGGCTGGCAGGGTGAGGTCTGTGCATGATTCAGGTTCAAGCCAGCAGAATTGGACAGGTATTTTTTGCATAATCAGGGGAGGGATTGTGTCTGGTTGTCTGTGCGGTAAAGCAGAGTCGGCTTGCTGGTCGTACCAATGGTGAACAGGCTTACATGCCGACGGTAAACATGGATTCCAGATCGTGTTTTGAAAACGCTTTAAAGGCAAGCATGGTTTCTGTAGCCCTTATTCCTTCAACGGCAACTTCAGTGATTGTGTTTCGCTGCGTATTGATGAAAATAATTGAAGTAACCATTGATATTCCTCTGTGAATTACTTTTTTCCGGGCCGTACCATTTTTTCAGAACAGGAACAGCACATGGCTCCACCGTCTTTATGGCACATGCCGGTCAGCCCGTGTTTGGTTTTGCTGAGTCTGCGACGGCAGAAGTTGATAAACAGGGCAACTCCGGTCAGTGTAATAAACGTTATGAGAAAATTAAGCAGAAAAAAACGCATCAGCCACCAAAATCATCAAAATGAATATTTTCCCGCTCCACGCCGAGGTTGTCAAGCATATCCAGCACAGCTTTGGTCATCATGGGCGGCCCGCACATGAAATAATGCACATCTTCGGGCGCAGGGTGTTCTTTTAAGTAATTATCATACAATACCTGATGGATAAATCCAACATACCCGTCCCAGTTATCTTCGGGTTGGGGATCAGAAAGGGCAAGGTTATATGAAAAATTCGGAAATTCTTCAGCAAGCGCTTCAAATTCATCAGCATAAAAAACTTCCTGCATACTGCGGCCACCATACCAGTACGAAACCTGACGTTGGGTTTTCTGCCCTTTAAACAGCTCAAAGATATGACTGCGCATGGGCGCCATACCCGCCCCGCCACCTATGTAGATCATTTCCGAGTCGCTGTCATTTATGAAGAATTCACCAAAAGGCCCTGATATGGTCACAGTATCACCAGGTACCAGTTTAAAAATATAGGATGAGGCTATGCCGGGAGGTATATCCGGCGGGCTGCCTGGAGGGGGGCTGGCAATACGGACATTGAGCTTGATTATCCCTTTTTCACCGGGATAATTGGCCATGGAATATGCCCTGGTGACCGGCCCTGAAACATGGGATACATACTGGAACATTTTAAAATGAGTCCAGTCAGAGAGGTACCGTTCGTCAATGTCAAAGTCTGAATAGGCCACAGAATGCGGAGGCACTTCAACCTGAATATAGCCGCCAGCCTTGAAGTTCACTTCTTCGCCGGGGGGCAGTTCAAGGACAAGTTCTTTAATAAACGTGGCGACGTTGTTGTTGGAAATAACCTTGCAGTCCCATTTTCGGGTTTCAAGCATTTCCTGCTGAACAACAAGCTCCATATTATGCTTAACCTGTACTTGACAGGCCAGTCGTACGCCATTGTT